>NZ_KB850141.1:300000-567920 GCF_000369685.1 Acinetobacter sp. CIP 102136 | reverse complement strand
GGAATAATGAGCTGGCGATGACTTACTCTCACATGGGTAACCCCACACTACCATCAGCGCTAAGAGGTTTCACTTCTGAGTTCGGGAAGGGATCAGGTGGTTCACTCTTGCTATGGTCGCCAGCACAACTGTTTATGACTATTTGCTTGGGTCTTATTGGCGTTGTTTTCACTTCGCTAGCCTAGCTTTCATCAAATGAGTTATTAACAGATATATCTGAGTTGCAGTAGTTTGTTCGTTTAGCGTAACTAAATCAAGTCACTTTGTTTAATATCGAATCAATCGATCCTCACTTCTTTCGAAGTTCGTACAACAACTGTTTGGGTGTTGTATAGTCAAGCCTCACGAGCAATTAGTATTGGTCAGCTTCACATATCACTATGCTTCCACATCCAACCTATCAACGTCGTAGTCTTCAACGGCTCTTTAGGAGACATAAAGTCTCGGGGAAATCTTATCTTGAGGTAGGCTTCCCGCTTAGATGCTTTCAGCGGTTATCCCTTCCGAACATAGCTACCCGGCGATGCCACTGGCGTGACAACCGGTACACCAGAGGTTCGTCCACTCTGGTCCTCTCGTACTAGGAGCAGATCCTCTCAAATTTCCAACGCCCACGGTAGATAGGGACCGAACTGTCTCACGACGTTCTAAACCCAGCTCGCGTACCTCTTTAAATGGCGAACAGCCATACCCTTGGGACCTGCTTCAGCCCCAGGATGAGATGAGCCGACATCGAGGTGCCAAACACCGCCGTCGATATGAACTCTTGGGCGGTATCAGCCTGTTATCCCCAGAGTACCTTTTATCCGTTGAGCGATGGCCCTTCCATACAGAACCACCGGATCACTAAGACCTACTTTCGTACCTGCTCGACTTGTGGGTCTCGCAGTTAAGCGCGCTTTTGCCTTTATACTCTACGCGTGATTTCCGACCACGCTGAGCGCACCTTCGTACTCCTCCGTTACTCTTTAGGAGGAGACCGCCCCAGTCAAACTACCCACCAGACATGGTCCTCGTCCCGGATAACGGGACAGAGTTAGAACCTCAATATTACCAGGGTGGTATTTCAAGGACGGCTCCATCGCAACTAGCGTCGCGACTTCAAAGCCTCCCACCTATCCTACACAAGTAAGATCAAAGTTCAATGTCAAGCTGCAGTAAAGGTTCACGGGGTCTTTCCGTCTAGCCGCGGGTACACCGCATCTTCACGGCGAATTCGATTTCACTGAGTCTCTGCTGGAGACAGCGCCCCCATCATTATGCCATTCGTGCAGGTCGGAACTTACCCGACAAGGAATTTCGCTACCTTAGGACCGTTATAGTTACGGCCGCCGTTTACTGGGGCTTCGATCAAGAGCTTCGCTTACGCTAACCCCATCAATTAACCTTCCAGCACCGGGCAGGCATCACACCCTATACGTCCACTTTCGTGTTTGCAGAGTGCTATGTTTTTAATAAACAGTTGCAGGGGCCTGGTTTCTGAGGCTGTCGGCCGCTCAAGGAGCAAGTCCTATCACAGACAACAGCGTACCTTCTCCCGAAGTTACGGTACCATTTTGCCTAGTTCCTTCAGCAGAGTTCTCTCAAGCGCTTTGGTCTACTCGACCTGACCACCTGTGTCGGTTTCGGGTACGATTCCTGTGTAACTGAAGCTTAGAGACTTTTCCTGGAAGCATGGTATCAGCCACTTCACTGTACAAGTACAGCTTGCTATCAGTTCTCAGCATAGAGTACCCCGGATTTGCCTAAGATACATGCCTACAACCTTCCACCTGGACAACCAACGCCAGGCTGACTTAACCTTCTCCGTCCTCTCATCGCATTACACAGAAGTATTGGAATATTAACCAATTTCCCATCGACTACGCCTCTCGGCCTCGCCTTAGGGGTCGACTCACCCAGCCCCGATTAACGTTGGACTGGAACCCTTGGTCTTTCAGCGTGCGAGTTTTTCACTCGCATTGTCGTTACTCACGTCAGCATTCGCACTTCTGATACCTCCAGCAGACTTCTCAATCCACCTTCATCGGCTTACAGAACGCTCCCCTACCACGCATAATAAATTATGCATCCGCAGCTTCGGCATATAGTTTTAGCCCCGTTACATCTTCCGCGCAGGCCGACTCGACTAGTGAGCTATTACGCTTTCTTTAAAGGGTGGCTGCTTCTAAGCCAACCTCCTAGCTGTCTATGCCTTCCCACATCGTTTCCCACTTAACTATAATTTTGGGGCCTTAGCTGGCGGTCTGGATTGTTTTCCTCTTGACTACGGACGTTAGCACCCGCAGTCTGTCTCCCGGATAGTACTCATTGGTATTCGGAGTTTGCATCGGTTTGGTAAGTCGGGATGACCCCCTAGCCGAAACAGTGCTCTACCCCCAATGGTATTCGTCCGAGGCGCTACCTAAATAGCTTTCGGGGAGAACCAGCTATCACCAAGTTTGATTAGCCTTTCACCCCTATCCACAAGTCATCCCCTGGCTTTTCAACGACAGTGGGTTCGGTCCTCCAGTTAGTGTTACCCAACCTTCAACCTGCTCATGGATAGATCACCTGGTTTCGGGTCTATACCCAGCAACTAAACGCCCTATTAAGACTCGGTTTCCCTACGGCTCCCCTATGCGGTTAACCTTGCTACTGAATATAAGTCGCTGACCCATTATACAAAAGGTACGCAGTCACCGGACTAAGCCGGCTCCCACTGCTTGTATGCATGCGGTTTCAGGATCTATTTCACTCCCCTCACAGGGGTTCTTTTCGCCTTTCCCTCACGGTACTGGTTCACTATCGGTCAGTCAGGAGTATTTAGCCTTGGAGGATGGTCCCCCCATATTCAGACAAGGTTTCACGTGCCTCGCCCTACTCGACATCATCATATAAGCCCTTTCGTGTACAGGACTATCACCGTCTACGGTCGCACTTCCCAGAGCGTTCCACTAGAACTTATATGACTTAATGGGCTCTTCCCCTTTCGCTCGCCGCTACTGAGGGAATCTCAATTGATTTCTTTTCCTAAGGGTACTGAGATGTTTCACTTCCCCTCGTTCGCCTTGCAACACTATGTATTCATGTTGCAATACCTACCTTATGGTAAGTGGGTTTCCCCATTCAGACATCTCCGGATCACAGGATATTTGCCGCCTCCCCGGAGCTTTTCGCAGGCTATCACGTCTTTCATCGCCTCTGACTGCCAAGGCATCCACCACATGCACTTAATTACTTGACTATACAACCCCAAACAGTCGTTTATCCTTACAAGTGGGATAAGCAACAGATTGTGATGATCTCTCATCACGCTCATACAGTTGGCGTTTCGTAGATTTAACTACTGTACAGCTTCAATTAGATTCATATACCAAAACGCTTGATTCAGTTAATTTCGCTAGAACTCATTTCCTTAATCTTCACATCACAGTAATAAATCACTGTTAGCGTTGATCTTAAAAACGAGTTTGAACAAATTATTTCAACTCAAATATATTCTGTTAATGATTTTTCCAGCCTTCGTCAGGTCAGGAAACTGTGATAAATCACAGAGATTATCAAGTGCGCGTATCATAACGCTTGTACTTGTTAATCTCTAGGATCTAAACACTTGATCGCTTAGGAACTAAACAACTTCATCACTGTATGCTTACATACTGCGCGAAGCGTAGCTTCTTGCTTAAATTTCAAGTAAAAGCAGTGCTTTTATGATCTTGAAATTTGGTGGAGACTAGGAGAGTCGAACTCCTGACCTCCTGCGTGCAAAGCAGGCGCTCTACCAACTAAGCTAAGTCCCCAGCTTATCAATAAGTCAATGTATCGTTCTGTTCTGTTTGCTTCAGCACTTTCATGCTTCGTTAGTCAGATTTGGTGGGTCTGACAAGACTTGAACTTGTGACCCCACGCTTATCAAGCGTGTGCTCTAACCAACTGAGCTACAGACCCTCAGATACATCGTATGAAGAACAACTTGTTGTGGATTCTTACCAATCGTCAATCTTTCGTTAAGGAGGTGATCCAGCCGCAGGTTCCCCTACGGCTACCTTGTTACGACTTCACCCCAGTCATCTGCCACACCGTGGTAAGCGTCCCCCCTAAGGTTAGACTACCTACTTCTGGTGCAACAAACTCCCATGGTGTGACGGGCGGTGTGTACAAGGCCCGGGAACGTATTCACCGCGGCATTCTGATCCGCGATTACTAGCGATTCCGACTTCATGCAGTCGAGTTGCAGACTCCGATCCGGACTACGATCGGCTTTTTGAGATTAGCATCCACTCGCGTGGTAGCAACCCTTTGTACCGACCATTGTAGCACGTGTGTAGCCCTGGTCGTAAGGGCCATGATGACTTGACGTCGTCCCCGCCTTCCTCCAGTTTGTCACTGGCAGTATCCTTAAAGTTCCCGGCTTAACCCGCTGGCAAATAAGGAAAAGGGTTGCGCTCGTTGCGGGACTTAACCCAACATCTCACGACACGAGCTGACGACAGCCATGCAGCACCTGTATGTAAGTTCCCGAAGGCACCAATCCATCTCTGGAAAGTTCTTACTATGTCAAGACCAGGTAAGGTTCTTCGCGTTGCATCGAATTAAACCACATGCTCCACCGCTTGTGCGGGCCCCCGTCAATTCATTTGAGTTTTAGTCTTGCGACCGTACTCCCCAGGCGGTCTACTTATCGCGTTAGCTGCGCCACTAAAGCCTCAAAGGCCCCAACGGCTAGTAGACATCGTTTACGGCATGGACTACCAGGGTATCTAATCCTGTTTGCTCCCCATGCTTTCGCACCTCAGTGTCAGTATTAGGCCAGATGGCTGCCTTCGCCATCGGTATTCCTCCAGATCTCTACGCATTTCACCGCTACACCTGGAATTCTACCATCCTCTCCCATACTCTAGCCAACCAGTATCGAATGCAATTCCCAAGTTAAGCTCGGGGATTTCACATTTGACTTAATTGGCCACCTACGCGCGCTTTACGCCCAGTAAATCCGATTAACGCTTGCACCCTCTGTATTACCGCGGCTGCTGGCACAGAGTTAGCCGGTGCTTATTCTGCGAGTAACGTCCACTATCCAAGAGTATTAATCTCGGTAGCCTCCTCCTCGCTTAAAGTGCTTTACAACCAAAAGGCCTTCTTCACACACGCGGCATGGCTGGATCAGGGTTCCCCCCATTGTCCAATATTCCCCACTGCTGCCTCCCGTAGGAGTCTGGGCCGTGTCTCAGTCCCAGTGTGGCGGATCATCCTCTCAGACCCGCTACAGATCGTCGCCTTGGTAGGCCTTTACCCCACCAACTAGCTAATCCGACTTAGGCTCATCTATTAGCGCAAGGCCCAAAGGTCCCCTGCTTTCTCCCGTAGGACGTATGCGGTATTAGCATCCCTTTCGAGATGTTGTCCCCCACTAATAGGCAGATTCCTAAGCATTACTCACCCGTCCGCCGCTAGGTCAAGTAGCAAGCTACCTTTCCCCGCTCGACTTGCATGTGTTAAGCCTGCCGCCAGCGTTCAATCTGAGCCATGATCAAACTCTTCAGTTTAATACTATGTAGTGCCTTAAAGGGCACCAATCTTGGCTCATCAATTTTCTGACAAATATTTCTCAAATAAACTTCGAGTAATTTCTACCATCAATCAATGAAAATAATTTCGATCAATCAACCAGTAAAAATCCACACAAGTTGTTCTTCATAATCTCTTAATGATCTTCTTGCTGATTCGTCACCAGCAAGCTAGGTCGGCTATATTACTCTCTACCTCTAGAAAGTCAACCAGTAATGAAAACTATTTTTAAACTTTCTTTCTAAAACCCAACTCAATCAAACTTAACTAAGTCACTGTTTTATCAGAAGTTTTAATCTTCATCACCGCCGATGGATGTGCATTCTACAGTATTTCAGAAGGCTTGCAACACCTTTTTCAAGAAAATCATTTTGTATGTATATTTTTTAAGCTTTTCGTGTGTTTTCATTCATTTTTTATACAAATTTGCTTAAATGATGTCTATTCGTGAATATAACGTTTATTATTTTCATACTAATAAGTAGTGCTACTTACACAGAAAAGGCCTCAGGTTACCTTATGCATCGTTCTATTTACTTATCTATATGCTTAATTTCTTTAGCTTCAAGCGCACATGTTTTCGCTGAGGTGGCCACCGGTGTGGAAAATCTGGAAAACGAGCCTGCAAAAACGCCGCTTAGAACAAAGATATCAACCAAAGCGCAACAATTACAAACGCAACTGAAAGTTGATGCCAGTGCAGCACAGGCTGAGGAAGTTAAAGATCCTTTTCAGCCGTTAAATAGAAAGATCTATCAGTTTAATGATGCGATTGACCGCACCGTGGTACGTCCCATAGCCGTACAATATGTGGAAAAAGTTCCTCAAGATGTTCGTGGCAGCTATACCCAGTTCCGCAGTAACCTAGGTGAACCTTGGAATGTGGTGAATCAGCTGATTCAAGGTCGTCCTGCCCGCGCTGCTAAATCCCTAGGTCGTTTTACCATTAACACCTTAACAACTTTAGGACTGGCTGATCCAGCGCGTCGCCTTGGCTTGAGCCATGAAGAGGAAAAATTTGGAATTACTTTAGGGTATTATGGCGTGCCTTCTGGCCCTTATATCATGTTGCCATTTTTAGGTCCAAGTTCTGTCCGTGGCGTAATCGGTACTGCTGTAGATAGTCAAGCTCGTCCACAAAAATACATTCTCGAAGATGAAGATGGACTTTACTGGACTGATCAGTTTTGGCGTGCCATCGATACCCGTTCAGAAATACTGGACGTTGAAGGAGTGCTGACTGGCGATCGCTATGCGCAGATTCGCGATATTTATTTACAACGTACCAATTATGCAATTGCAGAAAAGAAAGGCACAGAACAAGATACACTGTTCCTAGAAGATGATTTTGAAGATGACAATTCTGATGATGCACCTTCTAGTGATAGCAACATTGAATCTTCAAACGAAGATCTTTAAGTTTAAGCTTCATGTATGATTGCTAGTGAAAATCTGTTCGCTAGCAATACTTTGCTTGTTATAGTACATCTTATAGCCAATCCTGGGATTGAATCACTTTTTTATGTATTTCATTCAACCGACTCGTGATATTCCTTACTTAGATCAAGTACTTGATACGCTTCCTCATGTTCAGATGATCTATCTGGATGATCATGAACTGTATGACTCTACGATTATTGCGATTGCAGATGTACATGATTATCTGAAATATAAGTGGAATCTGCCTACGATTGTACTGGCCTTAGAAAATGAAGGTACTGCTTTGGCTCAGGCCTGGGAACAAGGTGCTTTAGCCGGCTGGATCTGGAACAAGCTTCCCGAGAATCCAGATCTGGCATTAC
Organism: Acinetobacter sp. CIP 102136; assembly: GCF_000369685.1. GTDB lineage: Bacteria > Pseudomonadota > Gammaproteobacteria > Pseudomonadales > Moraxellaceae > Acinetobacter > Acinetobacter fasciculus. The sequence continues at coordinate 560,568 of NZ_KB850141.1, read as the reverse complement.
AAAAAATTGATGCACAATATAAGCGTAACCAGGATAGCCGTGACCTGCCTTCTGCTGCAGAACTACAAAAAAAATTGTTACCGAATCCGATTGAACTGACCAATTACGAGGTCGAAACCTATTTTCAGCCTTCAGCCTATCTTTCAGGGGATTGGTATGATTATTGGAAAATCAGCGACAAAGAAGTGATTTTCTATTTGGCCGATGTATCCGGACATGGCGTTACCAGTAGTTTGCTCACGTCCTGGATGGCAGCTTTCCATGGTCGCTCCAAGACGCCGCGCGAGCTGATCAAGAAGCTGAACGGTATGCTGATGCAGGAAAATATTGAAAAGCACATCACCATGATTGCCGGGATTCTTAATCTGGAAACCCATGTATTAAAATGGTCCAGCGCTGGACATTATCCTCCACCGATTATATTTGAACCCAATCAAGAACCTAAAATCCTCTCTTCCAGCAGTTTCCCTTTGGGCTTAACCGAAGATCTTGAAGTTGAGGAAAATGAATGGGTATTAAGTCGCAATGCGCGCTTTATTATCTGTTCGGATGGCGCACTGGAACCTTTTGATGGTGGTTTAAATGAACAATTCTCGCAATTATTACACCATTTACAGAATCAATCTTTTCAGGCTCCGGAACATGTGGCTGACGATATCGCCTTTTTAAGCTTTATCCGCGTAAATTAGCAGTATATTTACAGGCTTTATAAGCACTTAATTTGATTACTACTTTCAGCCACTTGAGTATCAATACACCCTATGGGATAATTTAATATCCTTCTCTGCAAATGGCATTTATATGTCAACAGGTCATGTTGAATATGCAAGTCTGAATGGAACGCATATTTTTAAGCTTATCGGCGAAGTGCGTGCCCAATCTTGTATTAGTCTAGACAAATTACTGAACAAAATTGAACAGCAAGACAACGTAGTTGGCGCTATCGTTGATCTCACCGAAACCAGTTTCATTGACAGTACCGTACTGGGTGTTTTAGCGAAACTAGGACTCAAACTCAAGCAAGTACACAATATTCAGGCTGTCATGCTTTCTACCAATTCTGACATTACCACTTTGGCCAACAGTATGGGATTGAGCCAAGTGTTTGTGATTCTGAATTATTGTGGTGATCCAAATGTCTGCACACGTGCGCTGATGGAAGAACATGTCACGCATCAAAATATGCTGAATACGGTTCTGGATGCGCATAAAACCTTGATGAAACTGAATCAAAGCAATCAGAACATGTTTGAACCTTTAGTCAAACAGCTACAGAAAGAGCAAGACAATTTAGATAAAATTTCCGAGCAAAAGGTATAACCATCTTATAAGAGGACCCTATGACTTTACTTTCTGTTGTACAAATGAATTCTCAAAATGAAATTGATGCCAATTTCGTGGAGATTGAATCTTTAATTCAACAAAGTAAGGCCAACGGGGCTGAACTGATTGTTTTCCCGGAAAACTTTGTCTGTTTTGCAGCAGGTAAACAGCGTGAAACTGCTGCACAATTTGAAGCGATTCAGCAGCGTCTGGAACAACTTGCCCATCAATATGACACTTGGATCGTTGCCGGTACATTACCCTGCCCTTATCGTCCGGATGGTTCAATCATTGAGGATGGCCGGGTGCGTACCGTTAGCCTGTGTATCAGTCCGGAACGGACCGAAGCGCGTTATGACAAAATTCACCTGTTTGATGTGCAAGTCGGTGATGCTGTAGGCGGTTATCAGGAATCCAAATTCTTTGAACCCGGCACAGATGTTGTCGTAGCCAAAACCCCTTTTGGTAATATTGGTTTAATGGTCTGTTACGACCTGCGCTTTCCGGAACTGGCGTTAAACCTGCGGGCTAAAGGTGCAAACCTCTTGACCGCACCTTCTGCTTTTACTTATACCACAGGTGAAATGCACTGGCAGCTCCTTCTGCAAACACGTGCTCTAGATAGCCAATGCTCGGTGCTTGGTGCAGCTCAACAAGGCTGGCATGGAGAAAAACGCCAGACTTGGGGACATGCAGCCGCCACCAATAGTCGTGGACAACTTCTTAATATGATCCATGCAGAAGGTGCTCAACTCATCACCGTCGACTTTGATTTAAATGAACAGCAAAAAGTGCGTGAATCCATGCCTTTAATGCAACACCGTAGACTTCTTCAACTTTCCTGAATCGTTTCATTTGCTTGCATAAAATAACAAAATCCCTGCTTATTCTTCAGGTGAAATCACCGAGCATAGAAGCTCTACGAAAAATAAACAGGGATTTAACTCATGTCATTAGAAAAAGCCGTCTATACCGCACATGCCAAAGCCACAGGGGGCCGTGATGGCCGCGCCATTTCTGACGATCAGATTCTGGACGTTCAATTGGCCGTACCTAAAGAAATGGGGGGACCAGGCGGTGGAACCAATCCTGAACAGCTCTTTGCCGCAGGTTATTCCGCCTGTTTCTTGGGTGCAATGAAATTTGTTGCCAATCGTGACAAGCTCAATATCAGTAAAGATGCCTATATTGAAGGTGATGTTGGGATTGGTCCGATTCCTACCGGGTTCGGGATCGAAGTGACATTAAACATCCATCTTGAAGGCATGGATCAGGAAGAAGCAAAAAAACTGGTGGATGCTGCGCATATTGTCTGTCCATACTCAAATGCGACCCGTAATAATATTGATGTGAACTTAAACGTAATTACTTAATTTTTTTATTTAACAGCTATCCTGAAAAAAGTTTCAGGATAGCTAGACTTCAATTATAAATTTCAAAATTTACCCGCTTCATCTTTTGTCAAAAGCTACTTCTCTTCCCCACTTGAAAACTGCAGCAAAAACTTAAGAAATTATATATAATGATTCTTATTTACATTTATTCGATTTATATTGATGTTAAAACTAGTTCTTCTGAATTCTCTCCTGCTCCTCACTGCTACAACCTCTTTTGCAGATCTTTATCTCTCAGAAAAAATCCGTCCGAAAATAAAATCTCTGCTCAATACTGAAATTGAACGCCTACCCATTCCTGCAACACCCAACAATATGATTCTGCCTGAATTTGGTAAAGGGATTATTGGCTGGGGAGCTGGCCCCAAAGATGCTGAAGCCCGTTTTCTCAATATTACTCAGGTAGATGTTGAAACAATGAAACAGGAAGGGCTGAGTTTAGCAATGGCACAAGCCTGGCAGAACTTTTATGAAAATGAAACTCTGCGTAATCCGGGAAATCCGACTGCACCTTTTCGTGCACAACTCATGAAAAAAATCGTCAGTCTCTGGTAAATATCCAAAAGTCCTGACGATCATTATGATAAAGCGAGCAGATTAAAAAATTATTCTACTGCTTCGTTGGTTACTCGCAATACTTCTTCAATCGTGGTTTTTCCGGCCAATACTTTACGCAGACCATCATCACGAATGGAACCTGACTGCTGACGTACATAGCTTTCGATTTCATATTCAGCCGCATTGCCATGAATCAAACGGCGCATATGATCATCGACTGGGACAATTTCATAAATTGCAGTACGGCCACTAAAGCCAGTATTGCCACAACGTTCACAGCCTTGAGGTTGCGGTAATCTTAAATCTTGGGGATGCTCAATATTGCCAAATAGATTCTTCTCGAAAGCATCTGCCTCATGCCAGGTCGCGCAATGTGGACACAAGGTACGCACCAGACGTTGGGCAATTACCCCGATTAAAGAACTGGACAGCAGAAATGGTTCAATTCCCATATCTTTCAGGCGCGTAACCGCACCAATCGCGGTATTGGTGTGTAAGGTGGATAACACCAGATGTCCTGTCAGGGATGCCTGCACCGCAATTTCTGCGGTTTCCAGATCACGAATCTCACCAACCATGACCACATCCGGGTCCTGACGCAACATGGCTTTTAACGCACGGGCAAAAGTCATATCCACTTTGGTATTGACCTGCGTTTGTCCAATGCCTTCCAGCTGATATTCAATCGGATCTTCAGCTGTGAGGATATTCTTGGAACCGTCATTCAGGTCAGAAAGTGCCGCATATAAGGTGGTGGTTTTACCCGAACCGGTCGGGCCAGTCACCAGAATAATCCCGTGCGGGCGATGCACTAAGGTCTTGAGTCGACCATAGTCATTATTCATCAAGCCCAAATGGGTCATGTTCAAACGGCCGGCCTGCTTGTCCAGCAAACGCATCACCACACGTTCACCATAAGAAGATGGCAAGGTTGATACACGCACATCGACTTCACGTCCGGCCAAGCGTAATGAAATACGGCCATCTTGAGGAATACGCTTTTCGGCAATATCCAGTTTGGCCATGACTTTAATCCGTGAAACCAGAAGCGGTGCCAGTTCACGGCGTGGCTGTACAATTTCGCGTAACTGACCATCGACCCGTAAACGCACCGACAGTTTTTTCTCAAAAGATTCAATATGAATATCGGAAGCCCCAACACGAATTGCTTCGGATAATAGCGCATTGATCAGACGTACAATTGGCGCATCATCTTCCTGATCCATCAGGTCTTCAGCTTCCGGTACCGAATCAGCCAGACTGAGTAAATCCGGATGATCTTCCAGACCGGCAGCCACCTGCTGTGATTCGCCGCTATCTCCGGCAAAACTGGAACTGAGTAACTGGTTAAATTCCTGTTCGCTACAGAGTTGAAAATGAGCCGGATAACCGAGCAGACGGCGGGCTTCCTGCAATGCAAGCATCGAGGTATTGTCACGGCGCAGAATAAAGGCCTGATCTCCCTCATAACGCAACAGCACACCATGGCGCTTGGCGAAGCTATATGGGATTTGTAATTGTTTAAGTACTTGCATCGCGGATTATAATAATGATGAAAAAATTTAAATTGAGTGTACTCTAAGCATATGACAGCGTGAAGTATGTTTTCAAAGATTTAGCAAGAAAGGGTGCCAAGATTGCCGCAAGATAAAGATGAATTAATCCCGAATACAGCGAAAATGCGCTGGTGGGGAGAACAGAATTTTGAAATAAATCAGTCTAAAGCCTGGCAGTTTGGCTCCTTGCTGTTTCGGCTGACCCGAGGGATTCAGGAATGGCGACTGGAATATTTCCGCCCTTCTGTGCAATACGATTATGAACAGCAATGGCATCAGATTGATGATCCGAATTTTGCCTTTCCCCCACCTGTGAAAATTGAACGCTATATGTTCAAATCCACGCAAAACAAATTGCAACTGATGCCACGCCTTGCAGACCGTTCTGTGGTGATTAAACCAGTCGATCCGATTTATATTCCTGCCGGACAGCGCGGTACGCTTTATATCAGCACGCCCTTATGGATTGCCGGTTTTGTCGAGGGGCAGCGCGAACCGATTTTCGATTTGCCGGTAATCTTGCCAAAAGACACCTGGTTTGGACCCAATCACCGTTCGGGGGAAATCTGTTATGCCACCGCAGTCGATGGCAGAACCGAACTGAAACAGTTACATCCGCGAGCCTTTCGTGCAGTCACGCCGATTGAGTTTCACAATACCAGTAACCAGCAATTGCGCTTTGACCGAATGAATGTGCCAGTGCCTGCCCTGCCGCTTTTTTACAGTGAAAGTACCGGCCGCTTATGGACCTCACAAATCCGCGTTTTGCATGAAAGTTCGGATCGTCCACCACGGATTCGGGTCGAAAACCGCACACCACCAAATGCTGGTGAAGTGGCCTATCTGCATCCACCGCGCGATCCGGCAGGTGCGTTATTTAATATGTTTGATTCATTTTTCTAAGGGCGTCTGATGCCAAGTTCAAATATTCCGACCGAAGTCACCAACAGCCTGAAGGGAGTATTTACCAATATCAATACCGACCGTTTGACCGAAGTTCTGGTGGCGGTGGTGTTGTGCTTTATTGGTTTCCTGATCGCACGCTTTATTTCCAATACCTTTATTCGCACCATTGGTGTCCGTTTTAATGCCCATCAGAAACTGGTCTGGCGCCGCGGAATTTTCTATTTTATCTTCCTGCTGTTTGTGATGGCTAGTCTGAAAGAAGCCGGTTTTAAACTCAGTGTCTTCCTTGGCGCTGCAGGGATTTTAACGGTCGCACTGGGTTTTGCTTCGCAAACCTCAGCATCCAACCTGATCAGTGGTCTGTTCCTGATTGGTGAAGGTTCTTTTGAAGTCGGTGATACCATCCAGATTACCTTGATTCGTGGGCATACCATTGAAGGCGAAGTGATTTCGATTGATCTGCTCTCGGTTAAACTTTTGACCCAAGATAATATCTATGTGCGTTTACCGAATGAACAGCTAATTCGGGCACCGGTGCAGAACTTGTCGAAATTTCCGATACGGCGGATTCCGATTACGTTGGCGATCAATTTCCATGAAAATATTATCAAGGTACGCGAAGTTCTGCTGGACGTTGCCAATAAATATCCACTGGTACTGGCCGACCCGAAACCTGCAGTCACCGTTACCGCTTTCCGTGAATCTTCGATTGAACTGCTGTTTGCAGTGTGGTGCCAACAGGAAAACTACCTGAAAGTTCGTGATGAAATGCAGGAACGGATTCGCAACGGCTTTGTCGATAACCAGATTGAAATTCCGGTGCCAAAAATGGGCTTTGTCGATCATCCACTTTCCCGTCCTTTGGAAAATGAAGAAATCGATCAATATGCCAATGAAAAGGCCCTCAAAAGAGAGCCTGATCTGAAATAACCCTTAGATTCCCTCTCCTTTTTAAAGGAGAAGGTTAGGGAGAGGATTCAAAGCTCCCTCTCCGGCATCGGCGCAATATAAGCAATCAGTAGCATCACCCCGCCCGCCAGCAAGAAGGAAATCACCCGGGTCAGGGTGCCAATATGTGACAGGTCAAATAGTACGAGCTTCAAGGTCACAATCACCAGAATACTGCCGCCTAAAATCCACATCAGTTTCAGTTTTTTGAGCGTTGCTGTCCACATGGTAATCCAGGCGAGTAATACCCAAAGTATGGTCAGACTAAGCTGAACCGTCGCATTGCTCCATAATGCCAGCTCATTAAACGGCGTCTGCAGGTACACATGTAAAGCTCTTAAAACAATATAACTGGAAAGCCATAACAGACTTAGTACCATTAAAACTGCGATCATGCCTTTATCACGTCCCACCTTGATTTGCTGTAACAGCATCCAGATAAAACTGGCAAACATGGCGATACTGATCAGGTCAAAAGGATTCAGAATCGGCAGCCAGTAATATTGAAAGGCTTGCTGGCTAAACAGCTGTGAACAAACCAGCCAAGTTGCCATCAGCAATAAACAGCTCTTGGTTTGCCAAAGCTGCTGCCAACCTGACTGCACATCCTGCCGATAGCACCACAGGCAGAATAATAAAGGTAAAATCACCATGCTCAGATAAGGCATGTTCGGGATCAGGCATAAACTTGCCAGAGCCAGACTGCTAAAAACGCCAAAGCTCATCCATTCTTTGGAGAGCTGCAAGCCAGCCAGCGGTCTAAGCCACAGAATGGCCAATAATATCGTTGAAAGTGCAGAAACCCCACGTTCCAGATCACTATTCCAGACAATCACCGCATTCTGACTGCGATCCAGAGTTAGAATCGCCGCAATGACCAGCAAGGGCGAGATGCCACTCCACTTCGGCAGTAACCATGACCACTCCTGATTTTTGCGCAGGATCATTTCATTGAACATTACATAACCCAGTGTGATGATAAATAAACTCAGCACATAGGCATGCTGACTCGGAAATTCATCTTCCAGCAAGGCAAATAGCATCAAACTGGCCGCGACACTTAGGCTGCTTAAAAAACTGACACTCAGACTATTCATCTGCTGCTGGTACTGCTTTTTAAGCTGACTGATGACCACGACTGCCACATAGCACAGACTCAAAATCCAGAAAATTATTCGCGGTGTTGGATTAATCTCGACCAGATAATACAGGCTGCTGAATCCGGCCATCAGCAATAAGCCCATGCTCAGATAGTGTGCTACCCGGACATTTTTTTCCAAGGCCCATAAATAAATCAGCACACCTTCAACTGCCCAGCCAATCACACTCCATTGTTCTGTCAATAAGATCGGGGGCACCAAGGCGAGAAAAATCAGCATCAGGCTCAGATAGCTCTGCGAAATGAGCAGGATAGTTTGTTTACGGCGCAGCAGTGTCCAGCAAGCGGCAAAGACCAGTGCAAAGAACAGGCTTAATCCAGCTTGCCAGAGTTTTTGATTGGGCTGATTAAAATGAATCAGATACAAAAAAATATAAGCGGTAATAGGAGCAGCAAAAATCAGTGCTAAGTCCAATACCGGTTTTAATTGAAAACGTGAGAGATCCTGTCGTGCCAGCAACTGGCTAAAGCGGAAACCTAGCCAGATAAACAGTGCACTATGTGCCAGAATCAGCGCAGTCATGGCATAACGCTCATATGTATAACCATGAATCAGGCTATATATCCCGCCAACGGCCCCAGTGACTAAAAAAGCAATTTGATTGAGAATCTTCCATGGTCGGAAACTGCTCAGCACTGCCACCCCGATATTGATCAGCAAATAATAGCTAATCAGCTCAACGGCAGAAGCATCGCGGGTCGGTAAGGTAAACGGCGCCAGATAAGCAATCAGCAAAGCCATCAAAGCCAGTTCGATGCTTTCCTGTTTCAGGCTTAAATATAGAGTGATGGCCAGAATAATGAGAAATAGCAATGTTGCCAACGGTAACGTGGGAATCACCAGATTGTAATAGGCAAAAAATAAGGTCAGGAACAGACTCCCCAAACCCAGTCCTTCCAGTGCCAGAGCAAAACTCCGATTTTTCTGCACCAGGCGATAACCCAGACCTGCTATACACCCACTTGCCAGTGCAACCAGGCCCAATTTTGCAGCCAGACTGAGTTGCCAGTGCTCAGTGGCAAAACGCAGCAGTAAAATAATCCCAATCACCAAAATACTAATCGCGACTTTTAAGACTGGATTCCCCTGGAAAAGCCAGCGCTGCAGTTGATCTACCAGATGAGGAGAGTCGTTTACCTCTTGGGCAGACTCAGTTTTCACGAATGGAACAGAATCGGATCGATCCGGTGATCGCTGTAAGGGATTGGCAGAATGGGATTGTGATTGCAGCTGTATCAAGCGCCCTTCCAGACGTTGCAGCCACCTGAGCAAAAAGAATACCCAGGTCGTAATCCCGATGCCCATCAGCCAATCCAGTTCAGCCAGTCCACCAACAATGGCAGTAATTGAAGAAATATATAAAGGAACTTTAGAATTGCGTTCTAGGGACATTTGCTGCTGTGCGGCCAATTGATTCAGCGGTGCTTCTACCGCAGTGACATATTGCATCACGCTAAAGATAAAACCCAAACCACACAGATAAGTCACAATCTGATAACCTAGATACCAGGCACTGATCCCGGCAATCAGCAAGGTAATCAGCCAGATCATGCGCAACTCATTCCGTCCTGCAGCCATTCTTATATTTCTCTTTCCTGAATCGTTCCATCATACAACAGCTTGTGCTGCTTATTTCATCTTCGACCGATATTCGCTAAGCTGTAAACTCAGACTCGTCTCAGCGAGCGCGGTAAAAATCACGTACAATAGCGCTGTATTTTGAATAAGGAATTGATTACATGCCACCATTTGTCTTGGTCGATGGCTCTTACTTTTTATTTCGTGCCTTTCACGCACTGCCACCATTAACCACGTCAACCGGTTTACATACCAATGCAATTCGTGGTGCGATTTCTGCTATTCAAAAACTGATGCGCCGGACCCAACCGACCCATATGGCGGTAATTTTTGATACCCCAGAACCGACCTTCCGGCATGAGCTGTCACCGATTTATAAAGGTGACCGTCCCAGCATGCCAACGGAATTATCCGAACAGATTCCTTATCTGCATGCCTTGATCCGCGCTTTGGGCATTCCGCTGCATACCTTACCGGGCGCCGAAGCCGATGACATTATTGGGACACTGGCCAAACGTGCCGAGGCGATGGGACATCAGGTGCTGATCTCTACGGGCGATAAAGATATGGCACAACTGGTGACCGAAAAAGTCACCCTGGAAGACAGCTTTAAAGAAAAACCGCTGGATGTCGACGGTGTGTTTGAAAAGTTTGGCGTCTGGCCGAATCAGATTATTGACTATCTCACCCTGATGGGCGATGCATCAGATGGCATTATGGGCGTGCCAGGTGTAGGTGCCAAAACGGCAGCAAAACTGCTCACTGAATATGGCTCGATCGGCGGCATTTTAGAAAATGTCGACAAGATCAAAGGCAAAGTCGGTCAAAATATTAAAGAACATGTCGATGGCATTGCACTGGACCATCAGCTGGCCAGTATTGTCATCGATCTGGATCTTAATTTTGGTTATGACGATTTAAAACTGGGTGAGCCAAATATCGAGACCTTGCGTCATTTGTACACCGAGCTGGAATTCCGTAACCAGCTGCAGTCCTTAGATCACCCGAACAACCCGAATAATTCAAATTACCAGCAAGCAGCAAAATCTATTAACGCCAAAGCGGTTACAGCACCAGAACCTCTGGAAGACCATGCGTCTGTGACCAGCAGTGATGACCAGTTAGGACAAGCCACCTATCACACGGTATTAAACCAACAAGATTGGGACACACTGTTTGAACGCTTAAGTACCGAAAAACGTTTTGCCTTTGATACCGAAACCACCAGTCTGGATTATCGTATTGCACAGATTGTCGGTTTCTCGGTCGCCTTCGATGCGCAAGATGCCTACTATGTTCCCTTGGCACATGATTATGAAGGCGCACCGGAACAGCTGAATCGTGAAGTAATTCTGGCGCAGATCAAACCAATTCTGGAAGATGAGTCTGTAAAGAAAATTGGTCATCATCTGAAATATGATGCACATGTACTGGAAAATCATGGTATTCATCTGGCAGGCTGGTATTTCGACACCATGCTGGCTTCCTATGTCCTGAATTCTGTCGCGACCCGTCATGGCATGGATGATGTGGCCCGTCTGTATTTGAGTCATCTGACCACGACTTATGAACAAGTGGCCGGTAAAGGTGCTAAACAAAAGACCTTCAACCAGATTCCACTTGAAACTGCAGCACATTATGCCGCAGAAGATGCACATGTCACCTATCGCCTTTATGAAGTCTTGAGCAGCAAATTGCAGGCACACCCTGAACTGGTGAATATTCTGCATAATATTGAAGTTCCGGTCGCACGTGTACTGACACAAATGGAAGAAAACGGCATCGAACTGGATCTGGCTTTTCTGGATCAGCTTGGGGGCGAATTCTCCAACACCATGCAAAATCTGGAAAACCAGATCATGGAAATTGCAGGGGAAAGCTTTAATGTCAGCTCACCTAAACAAGTCGGTGAAGTGTTATTTGAAAAGCTGGGTCTAAAAGGCGGTAAAAAAACCACCACCGGACAATACAGTACCAGTGAAAGTGTACTGGAAAAAATTGAACATCCGATTGCCCAGCTGATTCTAGAATATCGTGGCTTGTCCAAGCTGAAAAGTACCTATACCGATGGCTTATGCAAACAGGCCAATCCTGATACCCACCGTGTGCATACCAGTTATCATCAGGCATTGACTGCAACTGGCCGTTTATCATCGACTGATCCAAACCTGCAGAACATTCCGATTCGTGCCGAAATTGGCCGTCAAATCCGCAAGGCGTTTGTGGCACCGGAAGGTCGTGTTTTGCTGGCAGCCGATTACTCACAAATTGAATTGCGTCTCATGGCTCATTTATCTCAGGATGAAGCCTTGCTAGATGCCTTTATTCACGGTCAGGATGTACACCGCCGTACCGCAGCTGAAGTTCTAGGCATTCCTTTGGAAGAAGTGACCAATGACCAGCGTCGTCAGGCCAAGGCCGTCAACTTCGGGCTACTTTACGGTATGTCCGAATTTGGTTTGATCCGTCAGTTGGGCTTTACCCGTCAGGAATCACAGGATTATATCAAGCAGTATTTCCATCGTTATCCGGGCATTTATGACTATATGCAACGTACCCGTCAGGTCGCATTAGAACAGGGTTTTGTTGAAACCCTGCTCGGACGCCGTTTATATACTCCAGATATCGATGCCCGTAATATGATGGTGCGTAAAGCGGCAGAACGTGCTGCGATTAATGCCCCGCTACAAGGTTCAGCTGCGGATATCATTAAAATGGCGATGATTGAAGTCGACAAGATGTTGCCGAAAGATCAGGCCAAAATGCTGCTGCAAGTTCACGATGAACTGGTGTTTGAAGTCGATGAAGACATTGCCGATGAACTGGCACCTAAACTGGCTGAAGTGATGCAATCGGTATTGCAGATTTCTGTACCATTGGTGGTAGAAGTGGGTAAAGGCAAAAACTGGGATGAGGCGCATTAAAGGGTTTCCTCACCCCAGCCCTCCCCCCTCTGGGAGAGAGAGTGAAAACCAATATTATTTTAAAGGTATCCCCTCTCCTCTCAGGAGAGGGTTAGGGTTAGGGAGAGGTTAATATCCCATCTTCTTGTACTGCGATTAAAACTTGTTCACCGTTTGGGAAGTTTAACAAATCCTTCCCAACTTCCCTTTTCTAAAGGGAGGAGCAAATAAAAAAGGACGCCTCAGCGCACTGCTGTCCCATAGTTTGCTTTAAATAAAAAAACCTGAGTCCTAACAGTTAAAATATGAGTGCAAACAAACACTTTAACGACCAGGATTCAGGTTTTGTCACATCAGAATACCGTATTTCATGAGCTAATTAAACCTGTTGTGCGACAGGATTTTGAACAACTTGCTAAAGTACACCATGTTGGACAGAAATTTAGAGCGGCTTCCCGGTGGGATCAGTTTATTGCCATATTGATGTCTCAATTCTCTTGTAGACAAAGTCTGAGAGATATTCAATCCAATTTGGAGTGCCAACAGGAAAAGCTAAGTCATCTCGGAGCAAAGTCTATTCCCCGAAGCACGCTGGCACGAATCAATGAGCAGCAGCCTGCTGCCTTGTATCAACAGCTATTTTACAAGTTGCTTAAATACTATGAACACTCAAAAGTAGCTCATAAATTTCGCTTTAAGAATCCCTTGTATTCCTTGGATGCCAGTCATATTGACCTGTCGCTTTCCTTATGTGAATGGGCCAAAGTTCACGACTCAAAAGCCAGCATGAAACTCAGTATAGGATGAATCACAGCAATGATATTCCTGAGTTTGTTGCAGTTGAAAATGGCAAAGAAAATGACATGGTACAAGGCCGCAAATTCTAGTTTCCTGCTGGCAGCATTGTAGTTTTTGATAAAGGCTATGTCGATTACCAATGGTATGCAAATCTGACTGCTCAAAACATTGGATTTGTCACACGTTTTAGGCCTAAATCTGTGTATCAGGTGATCCAGCAACATCCAGTGCTTGAATCCAAAGGTATTCTAAAAGATGAAACCATTCAGCTGAATAGCGCACATGCCCTAAAAAGAAAAGCCCCAGTGTTAAGAAGAATTGAATATAGAGATCAGCAAAGTGGCAAGCACTTTAGCTTTCTCAGCAATAACTTTCATTTAGCCGCCTCCACCATTGCGGCGATTTATAAAGATCGTTGGAAAGTTGAGCTGTTCTTTAAGGCGATTAAGCAGAATCTCAAATTAAAAGCGTTTCTAGGCCGCAGCAGGAACGCAATTCAGACACAAATCTGGATTGCGATGATCGCCTATTTATTGGTGAGTTTCGCTCAACATTTAGGGAAAACAGGTTGGACAGTTCAACGTTTACTCAGAATAATTCAAGTGAATTTGTTTGAAAGAAGAACTTTAAAAGCTTTATTTTCACCCGATAAAATACCCATAAAACAAGAGGAAGCTCAAATGAGCTTCCTCTTGTGAAAAATTGTGGGACAGCAATGCGCCTCAGCGTCCTTTTTATTTGGATCCGATTAAAGACCGGTAAGCAATACAATCGCCACCTGGTTCATAATCATTTCGATAATAATCAAAGTTAAAATAGCGAAGATTGGAGAAAGGTCAATCATCCCCATATTTGGCATGATACGACGGAATGGCGCCAGTAAAGGCTCAGCCAGCTCTTGCACGACTTCAATATAAGGCGAACGAGACTGAGTAAACATCACCACCCAACTTAAGATAATCGTAGCGAAAATCAAATAACGACAGAAACGGATCAAATCCTGCATCATGGTAACAAAAGTCAGAATAATCAGATGGACAGGCCCATTCGGCATCCCCCCTGACAGATACATCATGCCAAAAATTTTAAGCAGATAGAGCACGACCAGTAATGCCAAAGCAGCAGTACTGACTCGACCTTTGGCCAAAGTTGGGAAAATTCGACCAAATACATCTACAATTTTAGTGGCTTTCACGGTAGAAAGAACCACAGGATTGTAAGGACTGACCGCTGCCAGTTGCATTAAAAATCGGAAGAATACGAGCAAAATCGCGACGTTAATGATAATGCCAAAAATTAGCGCAGAATTTGCACCCATACTTGAACGTTCCTAAAAATTAAACTGAAGATTTGCTGCTTTCACTGAGCTCTTGTGCCAGTTCCTGACTGCGTTTTTGCGCAGCAGCAAGTGCTGCCTGAATATTCTGAGAAATTTGCGCGCGGTCGAACACCTCTAGTGCTGCCTGAGTCGTTCCATTTGGAGAGGTAACGTTTTTACGTAGCTCAGCCGGTGTATTTGAACTGGTGATGGCCATTTGTGCCGCCCCTAAAGCCGTCTGCAAGGTGAGTGCAGTTGCAACTTTTTCATCCAGACCTAAATTTTTACCCGCACGAATCATACTTTCCATCATATAGAAAAAGTAAGCTGGACCCGAACCCGAGACTGCAGTGACTGCATCAATTTGTGCTTCTGATTCGACCCAAATGGTCAGCCCGGTCGACGCCAAAACCTGACTTGCCAGCTCACGATCACTCGTTTCTACAGATGCATTAGCATATAAACCATGTGCTCCGGTCTGTACCAATGCTGGCGTGTTCGGCATGACCCGAACAATACGCTCTGTCCCCAACAATGCTGACAATGTAGCTATTTCCGCACCGGCGACAATGGAAATAATCAGTTTATTATTAACCAGACCTTTTAAAGGTTGCAGCACTTGAGCCAAGACCTGAGGTTTTACCGCCAACACAACGATATCTGCATCCTGAATTGCAGCGCTATTATCCCCGGTCACATTAATTTCTTTTTCCGCCAATAAAGCACGGACTTTTTCGACCGGATCAGAAACTGTAATACGTGTTGCTGGCAAACCACGTGAAATCAGACCGCCAATTAAGGCTTGGGCCATATTACCGCCACCAATAAAACAGATATTACAATTTAAAGCTGCACTCATGTTCAATGCTCATCGTTGAGTTCTAAAGTTGAAGAAACTGAAATCGGTAGCCATCCGCCTGCTTCACAATATGCAGATTGGGCCAACCAAAATCCTTTAGGGGTAAACACGCCTAGCATAACATTATCTGTGCTTAATATTTGAATAGTATGCCGAGCCCAAGGAAATATTTGCGCTTCCTGAATGGCTTTTTTCAGTGGCCAGGTACCGACACGGCCATATAAATGAATTTTTTCGCCACCCTGACGCTGCTGCAAATGCAAAGGTTGCTGCAATAATGCAGCCGATAAACCTAACTGTGCAGGCTGAATGATAAATTTCCCTGACAAAACCTGCACGCTGTCTTTTAAAGCGAATTTTATAGTTTTCGGGCTAGTTTGAACTTGTTGTTGATCAGCTAAATAGATCTCTGCGGCCAAACGATATAATTGCTGCTGATAGCGTACATAGTAAAAGCCTTGCCAATGCAATGCCGCCTGAGCATCTTGCTTGGCATAAATCACTTCGCGCTGCAAACGCTCCACCATATCCAAGGATGGACGATACTGTTGTTTACCTTTCATCCAGGCAGAGAGTAATTGATGTTGTCTTGATTTTGAAAGCTGTAGAAATTCACCAAGATCAAGCTGCGTTTCAGTCCCACAAGACGCTAAATCCTGTTGCAGCACTTCTTGTAAAATATCTTGAGCATCCTGCATCAGCTCACTGGCTCGCACCAAGGCGGCCTGCATTTTAGGATAACGTCCGCTTAATACCGGCCACAGGGTCTGGCGTGCCCAGGCCCGGTCATAATGGGTATCATCATTGGTCGGATCTTCAATATTCTCAATATTCAGATCTGATGCCCATTGGCAAATCTGCTCACGGGAAATATTCAGTAGTGGCCGCCAAATCGTCAGATTTTCACGTATATCGATCTGTTTCATGGCTGCTAAACCATCAACGCCGGCGCCAGACAATAAACGCAACATTAGGGTTTCCGCCTGATCTTGTTGATGGTGTGCCAGCACCAACATTTCATCCGCTTGTAAATGTTGCAGATAGGCCTGATAACGTGAATTGCGCGCTTGCTGTTCCAAATTGCCACTGGCGACATTGACGGGCTGAATGATACAGGGAATATTCAGTTGCCGACACTGCTGCTGAACAAAAGTGCCCCATGCACTACTGATACTTTGCAGCTGATGATCCACATAAATTGCCCGGACTTTTTCCGGGCATAAAAAAAACATCAGATGCAGCAACAGCATAGAATCTACGCCGCCACTGCATCCGATGAGAAATTTTGTCTCTGCAGGAAAGTCCTGCAGCTGTTTTAAGAAACCAGACCTAAATTGTCGCTGCCAAACTTCATTAAACGTTGGTAACGTGCTTCGCATCGTGCTTGCGCTTCCATTGGTTGTAGTTCATTCAAAGCTTCTTTCAGCACTGCTTTCAAGCTGTTCATGACCTGATCCGGATTTAAATGAGCACCCTCACCTTCATCCACCACATATTCTACAATACCCATTTTCTGCAATTTTTCTGCAGTCAGAGCCAAGGCTTCACTGGCCTGTTCAGCTTTTTCAGCGGTTTTCCAGAGAATTGAGGCACAGCCTTCCGGTGAAATCACCGAATAAATACTGTGAGAGAGCATCACCACACGGTCTGCCACCCCAATACCCAGCGCACCCCCTGAACCGCCTTCACCCAGTACAGTTGCAATCACAGGTACTTTCAAGTTAGAAAGCTGAGCCAGACTGGTGGCAATCGCTTCAGCCTGACCACGTTCTTCTGCACCGACACCCGGATAAGCACCCATAGTGTCAATAAAAGTAAAGACTGGCAGGTTAAAACGCTCTGCCATGTCTAGCAGACGCTGTGCCTTACGATAACCTTCCGGGTTACTCATGCCAAAATTATGCTGTAATTTTTCACGGGTACTACGACCACGATGCTGACCAACGATCATCACCGGTTGACCATCAAAACGAGCCAGACCACCAATCATCGCGCCATCATCACCATATAGGCGGTCACCATGTAAAGCATCAAATTCAGTGAATATTTCACCCACATAGTCCAGGAATTGTGGACGTTCTGGATGACGTGCAATCTGCACTGTCGCCCATGCTTTTGATGGAGTCGCTTTATTTTTCATAGGTTAACCGTTTTCATCCCTATAAAGGTATTAATTAACAAACTGTTCGGATTGAATCGAGAGTTCAATCTCCCAATTTTTAAATTGCTGCTGTTCATCATGCAGTTCAGCCACCAGCAATGGCCATTGTTTGGCATCACCAGACACGCTGAGCTGCCATTGTTGCGCATTTTCAACCTTGAGTTCAATGGCAGGAAGCATCTCATCACTACGACTGTGATTGACCAAAACCGACAGACGAAGCAGCAAACATAACCATAAAAGTTTCGATCCACCGACTTTCATCACATCATGCTTGGCATCAACGCGCAATTTGCGGCGATGGTGTGCGACCAAATGTGACAAATGATTTTGGTCGACTTGTGAGAAACCGGCAATATCCGAGTGTTGTAATAAATACGCACCATGACGATGATAACCACTATGGCTGATCGCCAAACCAATCTCATGCAGATAGGCAGCACGACGTAACAGATCGCTATCCTCTATCGTCAGGCCCAGTTCATGTTCCACGTCATTAAACAGTTTTTGTGCAGTCTGGACCACACGCTCGGCCTGTTTGGCATCGGCATTATAACGACCAATCAGGGCATGTACGGAACGATCACGGATATCTTCATGCTTGAAACGGCCCAGCAAGTCATACATCACGCCTTCACGCAGCGCACCATCCGAATAAACCAGATGATTAATTCCGAGCACATCAAATACAGCATAGAGAATGGCAATCCCAGCCGGCAATACCGCGCGGCGGTCTTCTTTGAGACCTTCGAATTCCATATCCGAGACATATTTATATTTGAGCAGTTTGTCTTTGAGTTTTTCCAGGCCTTCACGAGTGAGCTGTTCTTTGTCATTGCTCCAGCCCATATTGATACAAATCTGACGACAGGCCTTAATGGTACCACTCGAGCCGACGACAGCATCCCAACCGGCTTCTTTATAAGTATTGGCAATTCCGGAAATTTCTTTACGTGCCGCAGTGACTGCTTTATCAAAGGCTTTGGCACTGATTTCGCCATCCTGAAAATAGGCCTTGGTAAACGCTACACAGCCCATTTGTACCGATTCAGTATGAATCGGCTCGAATTCCTCACCGATAATCAGCTCAGTTGAACCGCCACCGATATCAACCACCAGACGACGACCGCTGTTGGCCATGGTATGCGACACACCCAGATAAATCAGACGAGCTTCTTCACGGCCGGCAATAATTTCGATCGGTTTCGGTAAAATTTCTGCAGCTTTCTGGATAAATTCATGGCCGTTTTTGGCTTGACGCAAAGCATTTGTCGCCACGATCCGCAAGCGGTTTGGCTGAACTGCGCCTAAACGTCCGACAAAACGGGCCAGACAGGCCAAACCGCGTTGCTGGGCGGCTTCGGTTAAATTCTTATTTTCGTCTAGTCCTGCGGCAAGCTGAACTTTTTCTGACATTGATGCCACTTTCTTCACTTCGCCATGGTCTACACGGGCGATGGCCAAATGAAAGCTGTTTGATCCCATATCGATGGCGGCAAGTAATTCTTCATCAATCAAAAAGTCAGACATTCCAGAAATAAACCTTTAACGAATTGTGCTTAGAGTAATTCACATGCATGCAATTTAAAAGCCATTTGTAGCGACAATTTAATGCCTTATTCTTTTTTGTATCGGGAATAATAGTGAGACACGATCATCACTATCGTGATCATCCATTAGACAAAATAACATTAAGCATTGAAAATTTACAGATTCCCCTACATTGTTAAAGATGGCTATGTAATACTAATAATTAGTTATCTTTAAAATATTAATCTGGAGCACATTCCATGTCTGGCAACATCATAAACACTACTGACGCAAACTTCGAAGCAGACGTTCTTCAATCAGACGTTCCTGTACTGGTGGACTTTTGGGCAGGCTGGTGTGCACCATGTAAAGCAATTGCACCCGTGCTTGAAGTGCTTGCTGATGAATACCAAGGTAAAGTTAAAATCGTGAAAGTTGACGTAACTTCTTGCGAACAAACTGCTGTAAATTTCAACATCCGTAACATCCCGGCTTTGTTGATGTTCAAAAATGGTGAAGTTGTTGCGACTCAAGTCGGTGCTGCACCAAAATCTAAACTGACAGCATTTATTGATGACAATATCTAAGCACAGCATTTTTAGTAAAAAATACGCGACTCATTCTCGCGTATTTTTTTCGGCTATAAATTGACAAACCTAGCATTTTCTCTTATATTCGCTACTCAAGAGATAAAGGATCCTAAATCCTGTCAATTTCTTACAAGACACATTACATAAGATGCCGCTCGGCAATAGAAATTGTTTTCCACATTTTCCTTTGAAACACTCAAACAGATCTCTGAATTGTTCTTTTGCAAATTCAATTGCTTTCGTTTGAATGCTGGTATGCGGCCGAATGTTACTCCCTTTCTAACCTGTACCTCAGAACTTTGATTCTATCTGACCACCTATGAATTTAACCGAACTCAAGAAAAAACCGATTGGCGAACTCATCAAGATTGCCGAGTTTATGGGCCTCGAAGGTATGGCTCGTAACCGTAAGCAAGACATTATTTTTGCCATCTTAAAACGTCATGCAATGAATGGCGAAGAGATTTTTGGTGATGGCGTTCTAGAAATTTTGTCAGATGGTTTTGGCTTTTTACGCTCAGCCGCAGGTTCTTATTTAGCAGGTCCTGACGATATCTATGTCAGCCCTTCTCAAATTCGTCGTTTTAACCTCCGTACTGGCGACACCATTACTGGCACCATTCGCCCGCCGAAAGAAGGCGAACGTTATTTTGCTTTACTTAAAGTCAATCAGATTAACTACGACACACCTGAAAATTCACGTAACAAGATTCTGTTTGAAAACTTGACCCCATTATTCCCGACCGAACAGTTGGTGATGGAGTTAGGCAATGGTACCACTGAAGATTTAACCACCCGTGTGATCGACCTAGTGGCCCCGATTGGTAAAGGCCAGCGTTCAATTATTGTGGCTCCGCCGAAAGCGGGTAAAACCATGCTGCTGCAAAGCATTGCACAGTCCATCGTTCGCAATAATCCTGAAGTTATTCTGATCGTTCTCCTGATTGATGAACGTCCAGAAGAAGTGACCGAGATGGAACGTACGGTTCGCGGTGAAGTCGTGGCTTCTACCTTTGATGAATCTCCTGCACGTCACGTTCAAGTTGCTGAAATGGTGATTGAAAAAGCAAAACGTCTGGTTGAGCACAAGAAAGATGTGGTGATTTTGCTTGACTCGATTACCCGTCTGGCACGTGCTTATAACACTGTGATTCCTTCATCAGGCAAAGTACTGACTGGTGGTGTGGATGCACATGCCTTAGAACGCCCTAAACGTTTCTTCGGTGCTGCACGTAATATCGAAGAAGGCGGTTCACTGACCATCATTTCTACTGCCCTGATTGAAACCGGTAGTAAAATGGATGAAGTGATTTACGAAGAATTCAAAGGTACAGGTAACCAGGAAATTACCCTTGATCGTCGCATTGCAGAAAAGCGCGTATTCCCTGCGATGAACATCAAGAAATCTGGTACTCGCCGTGAAGAACGCCTGATGTCAGAAGACAATCTGCGTAAAGTCTGGATTCTGCGCAAGCTGTTGCATACTCAAGATGAGTTGGCGGCAATGGAATTCTTACTGGATCGCATGAAAGAAACCAAGACCAACGATGATTTCTTTGATCAGATGAAACGCAAAGCTTCAAATTAAAATTTCAAATGAAAGGTCACCTAAGCGGTGGCCTTTTTTAGGTTGACATAAATTACAGAATGAAACAATCAAGCCTGATTTATGTAAACTTATTTTTAAGTTTTTGATTAATAAAATATTCAGATTAAAAATTGTATAACTTTTAAGTGTTTAACAAGCCTTTCTCCAATCTAAATGTTTCATTCCATTGTTATTTTCTGTTAAAAACTTCTTATTTTTTATCGTTTTTCCGTACTTTTTTGATCATTGCCAGTAGCAATTAAAAATGCGCAGTGATAGCATATTTGCAGACCAGTTAGACTGCTCCTGCGTTGTTAGTCCCTAACACAATTAGGAACAATAAAAGCACTTAACAGACTAACTTTGGTTTTTTTTAATCTCAATTTTTAGAGAGTGATGCCATGTTATTCAAAAAAATCGCTATTGCTGCTGCAGTTGCTACTACTTTAGCTTTCGTTGGTTGTGCTAAAAAAGCTGACGACGCTGCTGCTGACGCTAACCAAGCTGCTTCTGAAGCTGTAGAAGCTGCTTCTGAAGCTGAAGCTGCTGCTGACGCTGCTGCTGTAGAAGCTACTGACGTTGAAGCTTCTTCTGAAGTTGCTACTGAAGTTGACGCTGCTGCTGAAGCTGATGCTGCTGCTGCAGTTGCTACTGATGCTGCTGCTGAAGCTACTGCTGCTTCTGAAGCTGCTGCTCAATAATCTTCTAGATTATTCAGTACAAAAAAAAGAGAGCCTTTGGCTCTCTTTTTTATTTTTAAAACTGGAATTTAAAGATATTAGATTCCAGTTTTAAAAAGCAGATCAATTGACCTGCTCATTTCCCACACGTTGACGGAACTTCTGTCCGGCACGGAAGGTGACCACACGGCGTGCAGAAATCGGAATCTCTTCACCCGTTTTCGGGTTACGGCCCGGACGTTGACGCTTATCACGCAACTCGAAATTACCAAAACCCGAAAGTTTTACTTGCTCGCCTGAGATGAGCGCCTGGCTAATCTCATCGAAGAACAACTCAACCATTTGTTTTGCTTCACGACGGTTTAAACTCGTGAGCTCACTTAAATGATCAGCCATTTCTGCTTTAGTTAGTGCTGTCATGAAGCCCTCAATGTCGCTTGGTAAGTGTTTTCTAACACTTGAAGGATATTATCCATACCTGATTTAATTTCAGCATCTTCCAGTGTACGGCTTGGATGCTGCCAGAGAAGTGCAAATGCCAGTGAGCGTTTCCCTTCTTCTACTCCTTGTCCAGTGTACACATCGAACAACCAAGTTGAGTCTAAAAGCTCTCCGCCTGTTTTTTCGATAAGTCCCTGAATTTCGCTAACATTAATCTTATCACTAATTAAAAGCGCAATATCACGTCGAACCGATGGAAAACGTGATAATTCTGTAAAATTAGATACATAAGTTTGCAAAACAGCCGCTTGATCCAATTCTGCTACCCATGTGGTTGCCAGATCAAGTTCGTCTTCAAGTGAGGGATGTAAACGCCCCAAGTAACCAATTGATTGACCATTCACGAGAATTTCTGCGGATTGTCCAGGATGCAACCAGCTACGCTCTGAACGCACATATTCTACTTTGACACGACCAGCAGCCAAAATTTCTTCTACATCACCCTTAAAGTCAAAGAAGTCCATTGCAGCGGGTTTCACATGCCAAGATTCAGCATGACGTGAACCAGTCGCAATCAATGCAAAAGTTGGAATCTGTTTTAAATCATGGATGCTGCTGGCTTCTTGATAGTCAAAACGCAGACCGAGCTCAAAGAAACGTACACGGCTTTGCTGGCGGTTGACATTGTACTGAACACAAGGAATAAGGCTAGACAGCAAGGTTGAACGCATCACTGCCAAATCACTTGAAATTGGATTGGCTAATACTAATGGATTCACACTGGAATTAAGTTGCTTTTCAAGCTTTAGGTCTGCGAAGCTAAAGCTGATCGCTTCTTGGTAACCTAAAGTTACGGCAGTTTGACGGAGTTGGCCCAATTCAAACTGATCTTGGTATTTCGCCAGCTTCACATCAATCACAGGCAGGCTGATTTGAATATTGTCATAACCGTGAATACGCGCCACTTCTTCGATCAAATCTTGGTAAATCACCATATCATAACGATGTGATGGCGGTACCACTGACCACTCGCCTTCTGCTTTTACTGTAACTTCACAACCTAAACGGCTTAAAGCATCAGTAATGAACGCTGAGTCAACACTATAACCCAGCAGTTGATCGACTTGTGCTTGATTCAACTCAATTGCGTCGCGTGTTGGCAATAATGCTGCATTTTCGGCAACTGTAATTGGTCCAAACTCACCGCCCGCAAGTTCCGCAATCAATTGTGATGCGCGGTGCATAGCGATCAATGGCAATTCAAAATCGACACCACGTTCATAACGCTGAGAAGCATCAGTATGCAGGCCAAAGCTACGTGCACGACCGGCAATATGCAGTGGCGCGAAGAATGCTGATTCCAGGAAAATTTCAGTGGTTGCATCGCTGACTGCTGAAAACAAGCCACCCATAATACCAGCAATGGCCAATGCTTTTTCATCATCTGCAATCACCATCACTTTTTCATTCAGCTCCACTTCTTGTTCATTGAGCAAAACTAACTTTTCATCTTCTGTCGCTTGACGTACATGTACTGCGCCTTGAACTTTGCCGCCATCAAATGCGTGTAGCGGTTGACCCAGCTCCATCAGCACATAGTTGGTAATATCGACCAGAATGCTGTGCTGACGGATACCTGAACGTGCCAATGCACGCTCCATCCATACAGGAGTCACAGCCTTGGTATTGACGTTCTTGATCACACGACCCAAGTAACGTGGACAGCCTTCAGTCGATACAACGACTTTCTTTTCTTCGCTAATAGTCGCAGCTACTTCTTTAATTTCAGGGGCAGTTACTGGCAATTGGTTAATCACACCAATTTCACGTGCGATCCCGCGAATACTGAAGCAGTCCCCACGGTTCGGTGTAATGCTGATGTCAATCACGTTGTCATCAAGGTCTAGATATTCACGAATGTTCATACCTACTGGTGCATCCGCTGGAAGCTCTAACACACCATCAATTTTATCTTCCAAATCGATTTCTGAAGCGCCGCACAGCATGCCTTGTGACTCGATACCACGTAGCTTGCCTTTCTTGATTTTGAAATCACCCGGAAGTACTGCACCAATGGTCGCAACCGGTGCTTTCATGCCAGCACGTACATTTGGCGCACCACATACAATTTGTAGAGGCTCACCTGAACCGATATTGACAGTGGTCACACGCAAGCGATCTGCATCAGGATGTTGTTCTACCGTCAGGACTTCCCCCACCACTACGCCGGTAAAGGGTTTAGCTGCAGGCGCAAGTTCATCCACTTCCAGACCCAACATGGTCAGTTGATCAGAAAGTTTTTCGCTATCGATGGCTGGGTTAACCCATGTGCGTAGCCAATTTTCGCTAATTTTCATTGATATAAAACCTGTAATTCAAATCTCTAGAATCCCCCTCTGCTCCCCATTTTCCAAAGGGGGAGAACTCCATCTATTTCGCGGAGTCCCTCTCCTTTTTAAAAGAAGAGGTTAGGAGAGGATTATTAAAAAGTTTTAAGCAAACTGGCGTAAGAAACGCACATCGTTTTGGAAGAACATACGTAAGTCATTTACGCCATAACGCAGCATTGCAAAACGTTCAACACCCAGACCAAAAGCAAAGCCTTTGTATTTTTCAGGATCAATGCCTGCAGCTTGCAGCACATTCGGATGCACCATACCGCAGCCCAATACTTCTAACCAGCGACCGCGTTCATCCATAATATCCACTTCCGCACTCGGCTCTGTGAACGGGAAATAAGATGGACGGAAACGTACTTTCAAATCTTTTTCGAAGAATTCGTTCAGCAGGTTAATCAGCAAACCTTTCAGTTCCGCGAAGCTGGTATTTTCAGCCACGTATAAACCTTCGATCTGATGGAACATCGGTGAGTGGGTTTGATCCGAATCACAACGGTAAACACGGCCCGGACACACGATCTGGATTGGTGGTTGCTGGGTTTCCATGGTACGAATCTGTACACCAGACGTATGCGTACGCAGCAAATGGTTCACATCAAAATAGAAGGTATCGTGCATGGCACGCGCCGGGTGATGACCCGGAATGTTCAGTGCTTCAAAGTTGTGGTAGTCATCTTCAACTTCAGGACCTGTTGCAACCGTAAAACCTGCCTTGGTAAAGAACTGGCAAATACGCTCTTGCACCTGGGTCACTGGATGGATACTGCCCACCTGTTGGCCACGACCTGGTAAAGTAATATCAATGGTTTCGCTTGCCAGTTTTTGTTCTAAGGCAGCTTTATGCAATTCTGCCTGACGTGAGGTCAATGCAGCGGTAATAGTTTCACGTACAGCATGGATTTGTGCGCCGAAGACTTTACGTTCTTCGGGATCCATTTTACCAAGCGACTTAGATTGTTCCGCGAGCTGGCTTTTTTTCCCCGTAAATTGCACTCGTACTTGATCAAGTGCAGCAAGGTCTTGAGCTGCTGCAATCGCAGCGAGCGCTTCAGTGGTCAGGGCTTCCAGTGACATAGTAACTCTCAAAGCAACAGGTTAAAAAATATTTTAAAAACCCCACATTCTAACAGTTTTTAGACACTTTGATGAAGATGCGTTTTAAGGAAAATTAGATTGGCATGATTAAATATAAAAAGTATAAGATAAACACAATATCAATCAGATCAAATCACTATGGCACTCGATCAAATTTGGAAACAGCAACTGACCCTCGTCACTTACGGCAATGAGTATTTGACTCAGGACCTGAGTTTCAATCGTTGGATTCAACATTCCATTTTTAATCAGCATCAGTTTGCCTTTCGGGATCTGATGTCACAACATCTGCTGGCCCAGCATTTCCAGATCTGGCTGGAAGGCTTGAAAAAACAAGGTGTGCGTCGCCTTAGCTTGCATCGCTCTGATTTACTGGTTGATGAAAAAAATCCGAATGCCAATGTTGAGCTATTACCACTGGCACATTTTATTGTCAGTCATGGTGCTAAAACCAAAACTGCCTGGATCATCGGCAAGGAACTGCCTGAATGGTACAGCGCAGACAATGATTACGAAGCACCTAAATCACAGCAATCCCCTTTACGCCATGAAACATTCTGGTGTTATGAGCTAAATCCTAAACTGGCCAAGCGCATTGATGTCGATCTGGAAGCCCCAAACTGGGATGATATTCAGGCCTATACCGATCATGAACTGTTTGAAAGTAGCCTTGCCCAAGATTTTACCGAACCTGCATATACCAATTTGCCTTATTACGGCACCATGCCTGCCATTCAAGCCGATAGCGAAAGTCATTTGGCCTTAATTCCCACTGACTATTCAGCGGATTATGCTCACCAGACTTTGTACCGCCTAGACGCCTTAAATGACTTTATTCAAACGAAAATCCAGCATCCCTATCGTGCAGATGGCGAAGTACTCAGCCCGGAGCAGCAACTTAACCTGCGACATTTTTCGCAAAAAATTGATGATTTAAGTGCTAAATTCATCAGCAAAGTCGCCAATCACTATAAAACTGCACAGCTAACACCAAAAGTTGCACCTGACCCATTTGTCGGTATGAGTACCGAAGACCGCTCACCAAAAATTTCTAAAGCAGAAAAACCTCAGGACCCAGGCAAATCCAGTTCATCTGCAAATGTGCTGACCTTAATTGTGATCACTGTGATTATCTGTCTGATTGGCTACTATTTCGGCCTTTAACATTTTGCCAGAAAAGCTTGAACATCACGGGCAGAATTCAATGGATATTTTGATATTCATGAGCAGGCATCAACTTGAAATAATGCTGACGATTTTGTGATGGTTTTCATCATCCATCAGATGATGGAATCACGACTGAGTATCTGTCTTAAAATTTCAGCATTATTTGAATGAGCCGAAGCTGTCATTTGCTGATCGGCCGGAAATGCTCTCTTAATTGACCGGTGGAGATATTGAGATAAAAAGATAAATCAGCCATACATTTCTAAGGGCTGATTTATTTTCTATCGTCTTTTCCCAGGTTTTAGATTTTTCTACGTTGAGCCAGCTGGGCCAGAGTATTCAAAAATTAAATGTCCCACTGATAACATAAGTCTTTAAGATTCTCGCCCAGATCGCTGGCATCTCCTTCACTGACAAAATAGGCGCCGGTCTTTTCATAAAAATAACGACTGGAATTCAGGTTCAATACGCTGCACTGCATATACTGGTAGGATTTTTCTCGACTTAAACCCAGACCCAATTGAACCAAATCACGTCCAATGCCGCGACCTTGAATATTTTGAAGCAAATAAAGTGCTCTCAATTCACTAATTGGTGCATCCACTGGAAAATTAAAGGCAGCAAATCCGAGCACCTGAGCATTTTCTTCATAGACAAATACCTGTCGATTTTCCTGTTCAAGCACAGAACGCTACAAGGCAGCTCTTTGTTCTACACACAATGCATCTAAAATTTCTTGTTTGATGATGTTTTTATAGCTTTCACGCCAGCTTTGTACGTGCACTTGGGCAATCGGCAGGACATCCTGTTGAGTGGCAAGTCGAATCATTATTTTTAAGCCTTATTTTTGATTATGCAGTTTAACAATGACTAAAAAATATAGGATTTACAATATTGATTTTTAAATAATATTTAAAATGACTACTTTTATTTAAGCATAAAAAAGACCACCAAATGGCGGTCTTTTTTCAAGTCATAAAGACTTATGCAGCCAATGCATCTTTAGCTTTAGAAGCTAAAGCAGCAAACGCAACTGCGTCATGCATAGCGATGTCAGCAAGTACGCGACGGTCGATAATCACTTGAGCTTTTTTCAAGCCAGCGATCATACGGCTGTACGACAAACCATTTTGACGAGCACCAGCGTTGATACGTGCAATCCACAAAGCGCGGAATTGACGTTTCTTCTGACGACGGTCACGGTAAGCATATTGACCAGCTTTGATTACCGCCTGGAACGCTACGCGGTAAACGCGTGAACGAGCACCATAGTAACCTTTAGCGCGAGCAAGAATTTTTTTGTGACGGCGATGAGCCTGTACACCACGTTTTACACGAGCCATTTATAATCTCCTTAGATGTACGGGCACATACGACGAACTGAAGCAACGTCACTTACGTGAACCATTACACAGCCGCGCAATTGACGAATACGCTTAGCAGATTTTTTGGTCAAAATGTGGCGTTTGAACGCTTGTTTACGCTTAAAACCGTTAGCAGTCGCTTTAAAGCGTTTAGCTGCACCACGGCGAGTTTTCATCTTAGGCATAACAACCTCTTTTGAACACCTGTTCGGCTCGTTTGCACCATTACAAAACGACCTGCAGGTAAGGGAGCGAGTATTCTAAAGCATCTTTGTTTAAAACAAAAGCATCTTCACCCAATAAGCGAATTTAAAGAATGATTTCGCTCTGAAATAATATCCAAGACTGGATCAGGAAAATTATTTTCAAGTTTAGAACATGGCAAAGGCCGCATAGACAAACAGATAACGTCCAATTTTAGCGATGCTGACCATCAGCAGAAAACGGACGAGGTTTTCTTTTAATAGTCCCGCAATCAGGGTAATCGGATCACCAATGATAGGCACCCAGCTCAGCAGTAAAGACCAGTAACCATATTTCTGATAGGTCTTTTGCGCCTTGAGCATCTTATCTGCTGAAACCGGAAACCACTTTTTATTTTTATAATGCTCAATCTTGAGTCCCAGATACCAGTTCACACAAGAACCCAGTATATTCCCCAAACTGGCCACCGCAATTAACAGTACCTCACTCTGCTCACCCTGCACTAAAAGCCCCAGTAGCACAGCTTCAGACTGTAAAGGCAGTAAGGTCGCTGCACCAAAGGCAGATAGAAACAGTAAAAACAGGCTCATTACAGCATTAACGGCTCAAGCCCATTTTTTTCTTGGCTTTACTATATTCCCAACTGGACCAAACGACTGCAGTCACCATCGCCATGATCCGCGCCCATTTATACTGCTCATTGAGCGGTGCAATTGCAGCACGTAAAATCTGCTGATCTTTGGTATTTAGGGCAGCAATCACCTGATCGATATGCACAATTTCAGCAACATACAGCACTAAACATGCAGCAATGCCGAAAAGAATGCTCCAGTAAATTCGGGTATTACTTTCAACAATCTTGGTAAAGTTCAGAAGAAAATCGTTCATATATCCATCCAATAAAAAACCACCGTAAGGGTGGCTTTATTTGCTTAAGGCTATTTTAGCATAAAGGCAGATGCTTAACTGACCTGTATCGCCAGCGCTTTCTGAACCGCAGGACGAGCATTCAAACGATCGATATATTTGGAAACTTCAGGATAATCTTCCAGAGTGATCTGTTGCCAGTCATGCCGTAATAACCAAGGGAAAATGGCCATATCTGCAATCGAGTATTCGCCAGCCACATACTCCTGCCCGACCAGCTGTTTATTCAACACCCCATATAAACGCTTGCTTTCATTGACATAGCGCTCTGTGGCATAAGCAATCCGCTCAGGTGCAAAACGGCTAAAGTGATGATTTTGCCCGAGCATCGGCCCCAAACCGCCCATTTGCCACATCAGCCACTGTTCGACCTGAATACGCTTCACTTCATCGGCTGGATAAAACAGACTTGTTTTGCGACCCAGATATTGCAAGATCGCACCTGACTCAAAAATTGAAATGGCGCGGCCATGTGGCCCATCCTGATCAACAATTGCCGGGATTTTATTATTGGGAGAAATAGCCAGAAAATCGGACTGGAACTGGTCATTTTCCAGAATATTGATGGGAATAATTTGATATTCCAGCCCCATTTCTTCTAGAGCAATACTAATTTTATGGCCGTTGGGGGTGCCCCAATAATATAAATCGATCATTTTCTTCTAATACTCCCTGCACTTTTACTATGCGACGATGTACTCAACATAGAGGATTTAGAAAGAAACAACAAGTCTGCATTTTAAAATTATTTTTCAATAAATATCAAAATCTTATTAAAAATTTATATATTTTTTTCTTTTTGATCTTGAAAATTTCAGCTCCAAACACATATTTATTTCTGCATAAGGATTGCGTCAATCTTATGCGCTGTTGATGTCTGACATGACAGATCTTATTTTCTTGTTTTTATAACTTTGCTTTAGTGAGAAGGTTCTAATCATGAGTAACTTAAATCTTCATCCATTATTTCGTCGTAGTATTGGCTTTGATCGCTTGAATGACTTTATTGACTATGCCATGCAAAGCGATGCACCGAATTACCCACCGTATAATATCGAAAAGCGTGGTGAGAATAATTACCGCATCGTGGTGGCAACTGCGGGTTTTCGTCAGGAAGAACTCGACATTCGTCTGGAAAATAAGTTGCTGACCATCCTAGGCAAGCCTGAAAACCAGAGCAATGACAGTATTGAATTCCTGTACAAAGGCATTGCGCGACGTGCATTTAAATTGTCTTTACGTCTGGATGAATATATTGAGGTACAACAGGCAGACTATGAAAATGGTTTATTGATCATCGACTTGCAGCGCATTATTCCAGAAGAAAAATTGCCACGTCAAATCCCGATTGGCAATAAACTGCTCATTGCAAACGATGAAAAATCAGTGGAATAAGCTTGATTAAGTACGCAAAGGAAGGTCCGAAAGGGCCTTTCTTTTTGGCTACAGATTACCTAAGCTCATTAAGGCAATACGCTTTCTGATCATAAAAATAAACCATGAATGTGCCAGAAAACATCCTGTTTCATCAAGCTAGCCCGATCATGCGCGCTATGGGATATTTACTGTTTTGTTATCCGGTCGGAATATTCAGCATTTTTTATTTCAGCAGTGTGCGTAGCAATTCCAGTTTTTTCCAAGGACTATTATTTTTATGGCAGGAGTCTCCTGACTTTTATATTTATATTGGCGGCTTTCTTGGTCTTTCGCTGCTTATGCTGGGAACTAAACTGAAAATCACCTCACAAGCTATTTATTATACTTTGGCCGGTTTCCGCATCAGCCTGTGCTTAAAACGACATTCGGTACAGTATAGCTTTCTGAATCCACGCTATGCTTCTCTCAAAGCACATCTCAAAAGCTGGCTCTATAACATGCCAGCGCATGTGATTAGTCAACGCGATGGCACTTTGGATTTTAAATTGTGCCAGCCCGGTCTGATGAATCAAATTTTTCTTGGATTTTTCCGGATTCAGCTGTCGATGTTTTCCCGCCCGCAAGCTCAACAGATTATGCAGGCCATACAAAGTGCCTGGAACTTTAGAGCATAAAAAAAGCCCTGCATATGCAGGGCTTTTTTCGCTTAATGAGTGCTTACTTTTTCTTTTTAGGACCAAGTAGCATACCCATTTGACGGCCTTCCATTTTCGGCATCTGCTCAACAGTACCGAATTCAGCCACGTCAGCTTCAATTTTTTGCAATTGAGCTAGACCCAACTGTTGGTGCGCCATTTCACGACCACGGAAACGAAGCGTGATTTTCACCTTGTTACCTTCTTCAAGGAACTTGATGATTGCACGTAGTTTTACGTTGTAATCACCAACATCAGTACCCGGGCGTAGCTTGATTTCTTTCACCTGGACTTGATGTTGTTTTTTCTTCGCTTCTTTCTGCTTTTGCTTAAGATCAAACAAATGCTTGTTGAAGTCCATGATCTTACATACTGGTGGTTCAGCGTTTGCTACGATCTCAACAAGATCAAGTTCAACACTTTCTGCTGCGCGTAGGGCGTCAGCTAAGCTTACAATCCCTTTCTGCTCACCATTTTCGTCTACAAGACGGACTTCTTTCGCACGAATTTCATCATTCAAGGCAGGACGGTTTGATTTGTTACCGCCCTGTTGATTACGGTCAGGCTGTTTAATCGCTGTTACTCCACAATGTACCGGCCGCGTTCGGCTACGGCTGCTTTTACTAGGTCAACGAAAGCATCGATTGACATAGTACCCAAATTTGTTCCTGAGCGGGTACGCACGTTTACGGTACCTTCCTCTACTTCACGGTCCCCAAGTACCAGTAAGTAAGGAATACGCTCTAATGTACGTTCACGAATCTTAAAGCCGATTTTCTCATTTCTCAAGTCAGAAATTGCACGGATACCGTTTTCTTTAAGTTTTGCGACGACTGACTCACATGCCTCAGCTTGAGAATCGGTAATGTTCATTACACATGCTTGCATTGGTGCCAACCAAGGTGGCATGAAGCCTGCGTAGTGTTCGATCAGTATACCAATAAAACGCTCGAAACTGCCAAGAATTGCACGATGTAACATTACTGGCTGATCGCGGTCATTATCTTCAGTGACATAAGACGCATCTAAACGTTCTGGCAAGTTAAAGTCACACTGAATGGTACCACACTGCCAGACACGACCTAAGCAGTCTTTCAGAGAGAATTCAATCTTCGGACCGTAGAATGCGCCCTCACCTGGTTGAAGCTCCCACTCAAGACCCGCAGCATCTAAAGCATCTGCCAAAGATTTTTCTGCCATATCCCAAAGCTTGTCATCACCCACACGTTTTTCAGGACGCGTCGACAACTTCATTTGTACTTCTTCAAAGCCAAAATCTTTGTATACATCCAGTGTCAATTTGATAAAGTCTGCAACTTCAGGACCAATCTGCTCTTTGGTACAGAAAATATGCGCGTCATCTTGGGTAAAGCCACGTACACGCATAATGCCGTGTAAAGAACCTGATGGTTCGTTACGGTGACATGAACCGAATTCTGCTAAACGTACAGGAAGATCACGGTATGACTTCAAGCCTTGATTGAACACTTGTACGTGACAAGGACAGTTCATTGGCTTCACCGCATAGTTACGGTTTTCAGAATGCGTGGTGAACATATTGTCTGCATAGTTAGCAGCATGTCCTGATTTTTCCCAGAGCGTGAAATCAACCACTTGCGGTGTACGGATTTCTTCATAACCGTTGTCTTGCTGAACTTTACGCATGTACTGTTCAAGAACCTGGTAAATGGTCCAGCCGTTCGGATGCCAGAACACCATACCTGGTGCTTCTTCTTGCATATGGAACAAGTCTAGCGCTTTACCGATTTTACGGTGATCGCGTTTTTCAGCTTCTTCAATACGTTTTACATAGGCAGCAAGCTGTTTTTTGTCTGCCCACGCTGTACCGTAAATACGTTGTAGCTGTTCGTTTTTCGCGTCACCGCGCCAGTAAGCACCAGAGATTTTAGTCAACTTGAACGATTTGAGGAATTTGGTATTTGGTACATGCGGACCACGGCACATATCCAAATAATCCTGATGGTAGTACAAGCCCATTTGTGTTTCTTCAGGCATGTCTGCGATCAGGCGCAATTTGTATTCTTCGCCACGCGCAGTGAATTCAGCAATGACTTCATCACGCGGCGTCATTTTTTTCACAACATCATAGTCTTGATCGATGAGCTTTTTCATACGCTCTTCAATCGCTGCCATGTCGTCTAAGGTAAACGGACGTGGCATCCAGATGTCATAGTAGAAACCTTCCTCAATGACCGGACCAATGACCATCTTTGCTTCTGGGAACAGTTGCTTAACCGCATGACCGACCAAATGCGCACAAGAATGGCGAATGATCTCGACACCGGCTTCGTCTTTAGGCGTGATGATTTGTAGTGTTGCATCTTCAGTGATGAGATCAGACGCATCAACCAAACGATCGTTGACACGACCAGCAACTGTATTTTTTGCAAGACCAGGACCAATGCTAAGTGCAACGTCCATCACAGATACGGCGTGATCAAACTGTTTTTGATCGCCATTGGGCAAAGTGATAATTGGCATAAGAAATCCTTAAGGAGTGATGCCCCGTACCATGGAGCATATCACCGCGAGATTATGATCGAGGCACAGCCTCAAAAGATAAAAACGGTGGATAAATAAAATCGATTCGAATTTTACACGGCTTGGCCGCATGATTAAACCTTTTCCCAATAAAAATAAGATTTACCGCCAAATCTGTGCCTGATCGTTAAAGGCTTAGGCTCATTTTTCATTTCAGAATGTAGTTATTCCCGGAACGTCTGCCACTGGAGAAACTTTCCCTCTACATAAACATACAGCTGGTCGAATTGCGGGATCAGCGCTTCACTTTGTGTCGGTCTTAAAAACACATAATCATCGACATGAATATCGCACTGCATGGGCACCTGAAGCATTTCCTGATTACTGCTGCGGCCATACAACACATGCGGCCGGCTTTTTTCAGGATAAATATAATCCGCTCGCCAATAGCCGCCATAAATAAATACGGCTTTATATTGATGAGGAAGATAATTCAGCAGCTCCAGACCGGGAATCTGACTACAAGGCAACACTTTTAAAATGGGTGCGGCAATCCATAAAGCACAGCTTAAAGCGGACAAATTTTCCAGATCAAAATCACTCGGCTTAAGCAGCATCGAGCCAAAGGCCAGATCATTACAGACACTTTGCTGGCAATGCTGCATAAAGGTTGGACTTCCCCCACCGTTAAAACACAAACCTTCATGCCATAAATCCGGGAATTTTCGCTGAAGAATACTTTTGTATTGTTGATACATCTGCTGCGATTGCTGATAACTTTTGTCGGGACTTTTCAAAATTTTTGGCAGTTTGGCGACATGTGCATCATAGCCCATTAGACCCGAAAGTTTGAGATAAGCCGCGTTGTGCTGAATCAGCTTCATTAAGGCTATAAATTGCTGCTGCGTTTGTACGCCGCCACGATGTAGCCCTACATCAATTTCAATATTGACATTCAGGCAGGTATTCAAGCTTTGCGCGAGTTGCAGATATTGTTTTAATCGTTCCACATCATCAATTAGCCATTGAATAATTACTTGATCATTGGCTTTATTTTGATCAGACAAAGTTTGATAAAAATGTTTGACTGCCTGAATCGGCATCGGTTTACCCAACAAGATATCGGCTTGCTGAAATGTCCCTATAATCTCCAGCAGATGCGGCAGATGAAAGACCATAAAGCGCTGGGTATTTAGTTTTTCACTGGCCAGTTTGAGTAGCTGAATGCTGGCTAAAGACTTCACTACCAGACGTGGTTTTAACTTCGCAGGCAATTTTGACTGTACATAGTCCAAATTACGTTGATAGGTTTTTAAATCTAAAATCAGTTGCGGTGTGCCAGTGCCCTGCCGTTTTAATTCCTGCGTCAGTTGCTGAAAATAATTTGATTGCATCGCCCTCTCCTCATTTCCCAGATAAAAACAATTCTTTTAAATATGGATTCAGCCATTTTTGCTGTGGATCCAATTGCTGACGTAGCACCATGAAATTATCCCATTTCGGGTAGAGTTCGCGCAGCGAGGCTGCGCTCATACTATGTAACTTGCCCCAATGCGGTCGTCCATGATATTTCTGTAAAATCGGCTCGACCAGATCAAAGATCGCGTGGTAATCCTGTTTATAAAATTGATGAATCGAAATGGAGACCGAATCACGCTGATAAAAAGGACTTAGCCAGATCTCATCGCCTTTGACATAACGAAACTCGATCGGGAAAAACATCGGCACTTGGTGTTTGCATAAAACATGCAGAATCTCGTCCAGACACTGCAAGCCAAACTCAACCGGAACCTGATATTCCATTTCATTAAATCTGGTCTTACGCGGAGTTGGAAAAATTCTGGATGAACAGTCTACATAACGAGTCGGTTTGACAAATACGCCGAGCAGTTTTTGCAGATAGGGATTTGTCTTTGGGAAGAGTCGCGTCAATTCCGAACATAGAGTCAATAAAATATCTTCCGGAGGCCAGCTATCTGTTCTCGGCTGAATGGTTGCATCCGTTTCATCCAGAGTTTTCAGCATCACTTGATCGGCATGTAAAAAAGCCCAAAATTCAATATACCGATGCTGATGTTTCCATTGATCAATATGGGTAAATATGTCTTTTAATGAACAGAGCCGAATCTGTTCTTTTAGTTTATATCGTGGTCGATTTTGCAGGGTTATTTGGGTCAATATGCCTAAGCTGCCCAATGCCACCCGTCCAGCCTGAAATATCTCAGCATTCTGCTCACGATGACATTGCAACAGCTCTCCATCCGCGGTCAGTAATTCAAAGCCTTCCACGAAAGCAGAGATGCAAGGTAAATCGATGCCCGTGCCATGCGTTCCGGTAGAAATCGCTCCGGCCAGACTTTGCTGGTCTATATCGCCCTGATTGATTAAGGCCTGATTGATCGGTACCAGATCTTTCCCCAAATCATATAAACGCGTCCCGGCCCGCACGGTGCATTGGGTTTTCTCTTGATCAAAGGCAACGATACCTTTTAACAAATCGAGATTAAGCAACACCTCATCTGTTTTGGCCAATGGGCTAAATGAATGTCCTGCACCCACTGCACGAATGTGTGCATGGGTCTTCACTAAACTTTGTAATTCACTGATCTGGCTGGGCTGAACAATCCGAGCGGCACTGAACTGGCTCCCCGACCAGTTTCGCCAGACGTCATTCGCCTGTTGTATTTTCATTATTCTTCCTGGGCTCATATTATTTTAATGGCTGAACTAGAGTAAAATACCTAAAAAATCAAACTTGGGAACCCATGCGTTCAAAACATTTAAGTAGGGTTAAATATTTTTATTAATATTCAAATACTTAAAATTTGTAAAATCGTACTCGACTAAAGCATAAATGCAAGATTTCTGAGAAATACATATCTTTTCAACAGGATATGAAAATAAATATAGAATGGAGTTTTCCAATGGTTAGCGCATATGATGAATTACCGCGTACCCCTGCAAATTTTGTAGCCTTATCACCTTTACGCTATCTTGATCGTGCAGCTTATATCTATCCCAATCAGAATGCGATTATTCACGGTAAACGCCGGATCACCTGGCGTGAGAAATACAATCGTTGTCGTCAGTTTGCCAACCAACTCCAAAAACTAGGTATCGGTAAAAATGATACCGTGTCTGTCCTGCTGCCTAACGTCCCTGCCATGATCGAAGCACATTTTGCTGTACCGATGGCAGGTGCAGTCCTGAATACTTTAAATACCCGTCTCGATGCCAAAACACTGGCTTTTATGCTGGAACACGCTGAAAGCAAAGTGCTCTTGGTCGATCCTGAATTTACCGCACTTGCGACTGAAGCACTTGCCTTGGTGTCACAGGATATTTATGTCATTGATGTGGCCGATGCAGAGTTTGAAGGTGAAGATAAGCGTATTGGTCAAATCGAATATGAAGACTGGATTGCGCAAGGCGACGCAAACTTTGAATGGCATTTGCCTCAAGATGAATGGGATGCTATCAGCTTAAGTTATACCTCCGGTACCACCGGCAATCCGAAAGGCGTGGTCTATCATCATCGCGGTGCCTACATTAACGCAGCCAGTAATATTATCGCCTGTGGCATGACACCACGCGCTACCTATTTATGGACACTTCCGCTGTTCCACTGTAATGGCTGGTGCTTTGCCTGGACCATGGCGGCCAATGGCGGAACCAACGTTTGCTTGCGTAAAGTCGATGCTGAACTGATCTTTAAACTGATTGCTGAACATAAAGTCGATTACTTCTGTGGGGCACCGATTGTCTTGTCAATGCTGATTAACGCACCTGAAGAGAAAAAGGCCAAGATTGATCACCGTGTCGAAGTGATGGTCGCGGGTGCTGCACCGCCAGCTGCGATTATCGAAGGCATGCGCAATATCGGTATTAATGTAACGCATGTTTATGGCTTGACTGAGACCTATGGCCCTTCTGCCCTATGTGCATCTCAGGCAGGCTGGAGTGATTTATCCATTCAGGAACAGGCGCAGTTGCACTCCCGTCAGGGCGTACCGTATCCATTGCAAGATGGCATGAAAGTACTTGATCCGGATACCATGCAGGAAGTGCCACACGATGGCCAGACCATGGGTGAAATCATGTTCCGTGGCAATATCGTGATGAAAGGCTATCTGAAAAATCCCGAAGCTACCGCGGAAGCCTTTGCGGGAGGCTGGTTCCATACAGGAGATCTGGCAGTTTGCCAACCGGATGGCTATGCCAAAATTACCGACCGCTCTAAAGACGTGATTATTTCCGGCGGAGAAAATATTTCTTCACTTGAAGTGGAGGAAGTACTGTATCAGCATCCGGCGGTGCTGACTGCGGCGGTAGTCGCCAAGCCTGATCCACGCTGGCAGGAAGTTCCTTGTGCCTTTATCGAACTCAAAGAAGGAATAACAGCTTCGGAAGAAGAAATTATGGAATTCTGCCGTGAGCATCTGGCCCGTTTTAAAGTGCCTAAGGATGTGGTGATTACCGAAATTCCAAAAACTTCGACCGGAAAATTGCAGAAATTTGTTTTACGTGAATGGGCCAAAGAGCGCGCGCAAGGTGAATTCTCTTAATTCCATACAAACGTGTTCTTTCAAAATCTACTCAATAAAAAATCGTGCTAAGAAAACTTAGCACGATTTTTTATTGAAATAACCTCTCCCAAACCCTCTCCTGCAAGGAGAGGACTTTAAGGAACTTACATCTCAACCATTTCTACCCCATCAATGCGTGCCACAGTCATCAAGTCTTTATCACCACGACCTGAAACCGTCGCAATAATAATCTGATCCTTGTCCATGGTCGGTGCAAGTTTAGTGACATAAGCCATAGCATGTGCGCTTTCTAACGCCGGAATAATGCCTTCAATCTTGGTCAAGTCGCGGAAACCCTGTAAAGCTTCCTGATCATTGATCGGCACGTATTTCACGCGATCCATATCTTTCAGAAAACTATGTTCCGGACCCACACCCGGATAATCCAGACCTGCAGAAATTGAATGTGTTTCGATGATCTGGCCTTGCGCATCCGACATCAGATAAGTACGGTTACCATGCAGAACACCGACATGACCGGCATTCAATGGCGCAGAATGTTTACCTGATTCAATCCCATGACCTGCTGCTTCAACGCCGTACATTTTCA
Organism: Acinetobacter sp. CIP 102136; assembly: GCF_000369685.1. Classification (GTDB taxonomy): domain Bacteria; phylum Pseudomonadota; class Gammaproteobacteria; order Pseudomonadales; family Moraxellaceae; genus Acinetobacter; species Acinetobacter fasciculus. The sequence continues at coordinate 521,411 of NZ_KB850141.1, read as the reverse complement.
CATCTTGGTCATTCAGGAATGGATAGAACAAGCCCATTGCATTAGATCCACCACCGACACATGCTACCAGGGCATCTGGTAAACGGCCAGCCTGTTCCAGAATCTGACGGCGTGCTTCACGACCAATGATCGACTGGAAATCACGAACCAGTTGCGGATATGGGTGTGGACCTGCCACAGTACCAATCACGTAATAAGTTGAATCAACATTGGTCACCCAGTCACGCATGGCTTCATTCATGGCATCTTTTAAGGTTTTAGAGCCACTTTCTACCGGCACAACCGTCGCGCCTAATAAACGCATACGGTAGACGTTCATCGCCTGACGTTTTACATCGTCTGCGCCCATGAATACTACACATTCAAGACCTAAACGTGCTGCAATTGTTGCCGTTGCTACACCATGCTGGCCTGCACCTGTTTCGGCAATAATACGTTTCTTGCCGGAAAGCTTCGCCAGTAAGGCCTGACCGATTGTGTTATTTACTTTGTGCGAACCGGTATGGTTCAGGTCTTCACGTTTCAGGTAAATCTGTGCGCCACCCAACTCTTTCGACCATCGTTCAGCATGATATAAAGGACTCGGACGACCGACGTAAAACGCCATGTCACGGTCAAATTCTGCCAAAAACTGCGCATCATCTTTCATACGGAAATAGAGCTTTTCCAAGTCTTCTAAAGCCGCCATGAGTGTTTCTGACACAAAACGTCCGCCATGAATACCGAAATGCCCGCGTTCATCCGGGAATTGGGTATAGTCAACTGCCTGACTGTTCTGGCTAGTACTTTGCTGATCCACGATGGACTCCTTGCATAAAGCGTTCTATGAGTTGTTGGTCTTTAATACCTTTTGCGGACTCGACACCGCCACTCACATCCACGGCATAAGCCTGTGTGGTGAGAATTGCCTGTTCGATATTGTCAGGATTTAAACCGCCTGCCAAGATCAAGGGAATATTGAGTTTGGGAAATGTGTCCCAATCGAAGCTGTGCCCTGTGCCACCTTTCAGATCAGGATGCCATGCATCTAATAGCACTGCGCTTGCGCCTGCATCTTGATAACCTTGAATTTCTGCGACTGCATCCAGATCAGGTTTTACCTGAATGGCTTTATACCAACGGCGTCCGACCTGCTGGGCGATAGCCTGACACTGTTCAGGTGTTTCATCGCCATGAAATTGTAAAATATCCAGCGGTATTTTATTTAAAATCGCCTGGATTTCATCTGCGTGACTATTCACAAATAAACCCACCGCCTGTACATAAGCTGGAACCGACTGAATCAGGATTTCAGCCTGCTCTAAAGTGACATGCCGCGGACTCGGTGGATAAAATACAAATCCTATCGCGTCACAGCCAGCATTGGCTACGGCATGTACATCTTCAACTCGGGTGATTCCACAAATTTTGGCACGGGTTCGCATATTATGTTGGCTCTAGATCTACCAATGTATTGAACAATCTGTAAGATTGGGGCAAATCATTGTAATGCAATTTTTCTGACTTGCGTAAAAGTTCATCCGGATTATTCTCGATGCAGATTGTTTATAAGGCATACAAACTTTATACTGCGCTCACTTTGCAGCAAGTCCAAGCCTTCAGGCTTTAGGGAAGCTGGTGTAAATCCAGCACTGCCCCCGCAACGGTAAAAAATGAAACGTCTATCAATTTAAACTCTTCGGTTTACACCACTGCATCTTGATGTGGGAAGGTGGATATACAGCAAAGTCGCTGCTTTGCACATTTAAGTCCGGAAACCTGCTTGTTGTGTTCTATAACTCAATCATTCACGGGGAAGTGAATGTAGGGAGCTTTAACATGTCACTTCATTGTCAACCTACTGCCTTGGTAGGTGCGATCGCACTTGCGTTGGGTACCACCTCATCTGTTTTTGCTAACGAGCAAAAAGTTGCGAAAGCATCTTTAGATACCATTGTGGTCACGGCAACTCGCTCTGCAGAAAACATTGAAAATGTACCAGCGCGTATTTCGATTATTGAACCTGTAATTCTTGAGCAATCACCTCTTAAAGCACTACCAGATTTACTCAAAACAGACCCAAGTATTAATGTCGTGCAATCGGGTGGTTATGGCCAGCAAACTTCTATTTTTTTACGCGGTACCAATTCCAATCAAGTTTTAGTACTACGTGATGGTGTTCGTTTAAATACAGCCACCACAGGTGCAGCGTCTATTCCTTTTTTAGACACCACTGATCTTAAACAGATTGAAGTATTAAAAGGCCCTGCGTCTGTGCTTTATGGTACAGACGCAATTGGTGGTGTAGTGCAGTTTGTAACAAAAACGCCTGAAAAAACGAGTGCCTTTGTAACAGGTGAAATTGGTGAGAATCAAACCTACAAATCAATTATTGGGGCTGACTTGGCAGAAAATGGGGTGTATGCGCAGATTCGCGGTCAAGTTTTAGAAACTGACGGCACACCTGTATTCAATATCAATGACAACCGTGACTACAGTTATGATCAAAAAGGCTATAGTGCAAAATTCGGTATTGAAAAAGAGCGTTATGCAACATCACTCGATTACAGTCAAAATTCAGGAAATGTCCAATACAGTAATTGGGGTGCATTTTCCAGCCAAGATTTTGAAAATAAAATTGTAAACTTAAAAGGTCGTATTAACCCAACACAAGCCACTGAAATTAATGCACGTCTATCTCAGTTTAAAGATGACTTAGATCAGGTCACATCAAGCAGCTTTGTACATAGCACCACGCAAGAAGCAGAAATCTATGGCAAATGGAATTTCACAGCAGCACAAAATGTTTTACTGGGCATTACCCAGCGTAATACCGATGCAAAAACCCAGGCTATTGATGAAGATATTAATTCAACAGGCTACTATATTCAGCATCAGTATCAGACAAATAGCTTAAGCACTCAGATGGGTGTGCGTGTCGAAGATAACGAAAAATTTGGCTCACATACCGTTGCACAAGGTGGTATCCGTTATCAATTGCTCCCTAATACCAGCATTTATACCAATATTGGTTCAGCATTTAAGGCACCGACTTTAAATGATATGTATGCTTTTGGCGGCAATGATCAACTGAAGCCTGAAGAAAGCATTTCGTATGAAATGGGGATAGATCAAAAACTTCCATTAAATATTTTAGTAGGTGCTTCCGCTTTCTATACGGAAGTCGATAATTTAATTAATTCGGAATGTATTATTGATTGTGGAGAAGAGTGGCTTCCAACTACTGTTTACCAAAACCAAAACATTGATGAAGCCAAGATGACTGGCGGCGAATTGACGGCACAATGGGCAAAAGATCAGTTCTTTATTAATGCCGGTTACACTTATGTCAAAACTGAAGATACGAAACAGAATTCAGAGCTATTACGTCGCCCTCGTCAGTCATTCACTGTATCGACAGGTCTACAAAATGCCGATTACGGTTTAAGTGCTGCAATGGTAGCAAAATCGAAAGCGAAGGACTTTAGTCGTGATATTCCAGGTTATGCACGTGTTGACTTAAATGCATATTGGAATATTAATCCAACAGTTAAACTGTTTACTAACATTGAAAATGTCGGTGATGTGAAATACAAAACTGTGCATAGCGCTGGTGACCAGTACTATGTGAACGGTGGCCGTCTCGCTTCTGCAGGCATCACCTTTAAATACTAAGCTCTAAACAGCAAAAAACTTTAAAACAGCGCAGTTTATGGATAATGTTATGACCGACATTATCCTTTTTTATTATCTTCATTAAAAATTCAAGGAACACATATGGGCCACCGTTTAAGCAAAATCTACACCCGCACAGGCGATTCAGGTACCACAGGACTCGGTGATGGCTCACGTGTTGCCAAAGATGATTTGCGTATCACAGCACTCGGTGATGTCGACGAACTAAATGCCGTGATTGGCGTATTACGTGCACAAATTTCAGCAAGTAACATTGAAGATCAAGCTACTTGGGATAAATCTTTAAGCCTGATCCAGCACTGGTTATTTGATCTGGGCGGTGAAGTGTGTATTCCGGGTTTTAATCTGGTGCAACCGGTATCGATTGAGTTTCTGGAAAATGATATCGACCGCATGAATGAAGCTTTGCCGATGTTAAAAGATTTTATTCTGCCTGCTGGAACGTTGGTGTGCAGCTTTGCCCATCAGGCCCGCGTTGTTTGTCGTCGTGCAGAACGCAGCGTGATGTCGGTACATCACCGTGACCAAAACATTCAGGCAGCGTCACTGCAACTACTTAACCGTTTATCGGACTGGTTATTTGTAGCATCACGTACCCTGCAACGTGCTGAGGGCGGTTCCGAAGTGCTGTGGCAAAAAAATATCAATGACAGCATCGAAAAGTAAAATTATGTTTCAAGTTGCTATCTAAAAATACACGTCAGATGTCTCTTGATTTTACAGAACATCTGACGAAAATAGAAAGTGTCACTCTTCTGTCACGTAGCCCTCGCAAAATGAACTTAACTTTCCCACTCATGAGCATCTTATGCGCATAATTGGTCATCGTGGTGCACGTGGCGAAGCCCCTGAAAATACCTTGGGCGGTTTTCAATATATTCAGGAGATCGGCATTCGCGCTGTTGAGTTTGATGTCCGTCAGCTCAAAGACAATGCCTTAATCATCATGCATGATGACGACTTTGTGCGTACCACCGGTTTGCAGAAGCATCTATACAAGTGTAACCGTCAAGATCTTACCCAATATAATCACGCAGTGGCCTGGTCAGAATGGAATAAAATTGAATCGACCCCACTGCTCGATCAAACCTTAAATGTCATTCGAAATTTCGAGCATATTGAAGTCGAAATTAAAAGCGTAGCATCTGAAGCAGCAGCTGAAAAAATCGCGTTTGAAGTCGAACAGCAGTTACAAGGCTATGAGCAGGCAGCTATTATTACCAGCTTTGATGCCAAAATTCTGGATGCTTTCAAACAGCAAAACTCACGTTTAAAACGCGGTTTATTGATTGAAACCGATGTCAAACATCAGGCCATTGATCAGGCGCTGGAACTTGGATGCTGTCATATTGGCTGGATGGATGAACTGGCCAGTAAAGACCTGATTCAGGCCACTCAGGCTGCCGAGTTGAATATCAGTGTCTGGACGGTCAATGATGTGACCCGAGCTAGACAGCTGCGAGACTGGGGCATTCAGGGGCTGATTACCGATTATCCAAAATTGATGCTACAACAACTCTAGATAATCTCTCTTAGCCTTGATTGATCTCGGTATTTCTTGACCCAGTTCATGTCGATAATACAATAAGGAAAGCGTGAATCGTCCTTAATCAGATTTTATTTGAAAGTGAAATAAAGTTGTCCAACATCTATATTCCGCAAATTTGCTGATAATATTGTAGAAATTATGAACAACCATTTTCCTCTGATTCATTCGGTTTCCATTTTCTGAAAGAGTGATAATCCTCAGTCACTTAGTAGGAAATCAGAACCCGTCTACGCTCGCAAAATGGTCACTTCTGCCCTACTAATCCTGTTACCGACAAGTACAATACAACCGTACAATAATGCTAGTGATGCCTTAGGGCACATGCTAATATGGACAAGATAGGCTGCTGTTAAAACCAACAGTAGTTTCTGCTTTTTGTTATACCTTCCGAGGTTCTAGGAGTGCTGTTGGAGATGAATGCTCCCTTACCCAAAGCCCCCATCAACTGGATTGCTGTGTTTGCATTGGTATTTTTACCGATTGTAGCCCTGATTGCGATTCCGTTGTATGCGTATCACCATGATTTTAGCGCTGCCGCTTGGATCAGTATGTTTGTTTTACTGGGCGTAAGCAGCCTCGGCATTACAGCAGGATACCATCGCCTGTGGGCACATCGTGCTTATGAAGCCACTTTACCATTAAAAATCATCTTGATGATTATGGGTACATTTGCTGTACAGAATAGTATTTTATTCTGGGCATCTGGTCACCGTACCCATCACCGTCATGTCGATGATGTTGATCAAGACCCGTACTCGATCAATAAAGGCTTCTGGTACGCACATATTGGCTGGATGTTACGTGATTATCCATCTGGTGCTGCCAACTATAAAAATGCGCCAGATCTGTTAAAAGACAAAGTGGTGATGTTTCAGGACAAATACTACGTTCCTTTAGTAATAGCTGTTCATGCCGCGATTTTATTGCCAATTGGCTGGGCAGTCGGCGATGTCTGGGGCGTATTGCTGTTGGGTGGATTAATGCGTTTAATCCTGAGCCATCATGTAACCTTCTTCATTAACTCGCTATGCCACATGTGGGGAAATCGTCCTTATACCGATGAAAATACTGCACGTGACAACTTCGTACTCGCGGTTGCAACTTGGGGTGAGGGTTATCATAACTATCACCATATTTTCCAATACGATTACCGTAACGGCGTAAAATGGTGGCAGTATGATCCAACCAAATGGTTGATCTGGACTTGTTCTAAACTTGGTTTAGCCAAGAACTTGCGCCGTATTCCTAGCTTTAATATCAAAAAAGCGGAATTGGCAATGAAGTTTAAATATGCCGAACAGGATCTTGCGGTGTATGGCCATGATGTGTCTGAAGATATCTCGGCGGTAAAAACCAAGATCGCACAGGAATATGATGCATTTACCCAAACTTTAAATGACTGGGCGAAGTTGAAAGAACAAGAAATTCAGGTCAAGAAAGCGTCTATGGCTGAAAAAATCCATCAGATGGATGACAAGCTGAAAGTTGAATTCCAGCTGGTTGAACAGCGTCTTTCTCATCATCGTCAAACCTTGAATCTACTGGTTCGTAATTTGAAAAAGTCTGCAGTTTCTCAATAAAAGCTGTTGAACACTAAAGCCCCGATTGGGGCTTTTTTTATGTCCGAAAGATAACGTGAACTCTCGCTTATACAACAGTTTTATACAGCTATCTTTGTTATAGTAAATTTATTCCAATCCTGTACTGATGCCATGTATTTTAACTCTCGCTATCAAACACTGCCCGCCCGCCTCTATCACCATCAAGTTCCGCTGCCGTTAAAAGGTGCGAAAGCCGGACATTTTAATGCAGCTTTAGCAGAGCAACTGCAATGGTCGGATGAAGACAAGGCGCAATGGGTCGAGATTTGTAGTGGTCAGAAAGTTTTTACTGAATTTGAACCCTTGGCTATGGTCTATGCAGGTCATCAGTTTGGACAATGGGCAGGACAGTTGGGAGATGGTCGCGGGTTGTTGATTGCGCAAATTCTGGATAAAAATAATCAGACCATTGACCTGCATTTAAAAGGTGCTGGTGCAACCCCTTATTCACGCATGGGCGATGGTCGTGCAGTACTGCGTTCAGTCATTCGTGAGTATCTGGCAGGTCATGCCTTAAATGCTTTAGGTGTAGCATCCAGTAATGCAGTTGGTTTTACTTCATCAATCCAAGGTATTCAGCGTGAGAAGCTAGAGCCGGGCGCGATGATGTTGCGTACTTCAGACTGTCATATCCGTTTCGGCCATTTTGAATGGATCAATCAGTATCAGCCAGATCTACTAGCTGAATTTATCCAGAAATGTATCGAATGGCATTATCCAGAATGCCTGCAAGCCGAACAGCCGATTCTGAGCTTTGCCACAAAAGTTATTCAGCGCACTGCGGTGATGATTGCCAAATGGCAACTGGTTGGTTTTGCACATGGCGTGATGAATACTGACAACCTGAATATTACCGGTTCAACTTTGGACTTTGGTCCTTATGGCTTTATGGAGCGCTTCCGTCCGAATTGGATCAATAACCACTCGGATTATCAAGGGCGTTATACCTATCAGCAGCAGCCAAGTATCGGACATTGGAATTTGTGGCAATGGTTAAACAATCTGGTCCCGCTCTGCCCTACAGATTATGACAAAGAACAATGGAAACAGGATTTAGCTGCATGTCTGGAGCACTATGAGCCAACCTTCTTGGAACATTATAAACATGGTTTAAACCAGAAAATGGGCTTGCCAAGTTTCCATAAAGACAGTTTTGACTGCGCAATGGCCTTTCTGCGAATTTTGCAAAGTGAACAACTGGACTACACCCAGAGTTTTATCCGTCTGCAAAATAAAGACTATGAAGCCATTAAAGATGATTGTCTGGACCGACGCCAGTTTGAAGCATTCTTGGCGCAATATGGATCTATCCGTGAACACCAGGATATAGAAGAATTGGATGCCGCCATGCAACTGGCCAATCCGCATTATATTCTGCGGAATCATATGGCACAGAAAGCCATTGAACTAGCAGAGCGGGATGATTTTTCTGAAGTAGACCGCCTGTTTAAATTATTGAGTCAGCCTTATCAGAAACAGCCAGATCTGGAACAGCCTGAAGATTTAGCACCATTGCCAAGTGACGTGCCAGAAGTGATGGTGAGTTGTTCGTCTTAATAAATAGACTCAAAAAACATGCAAAAAATTGATCAAACTAAATTGACACGTGAAATTATTGAAACAGCATATAAGCTGCTTACTCACAAACTCGCATTTGGAGGATTAATTACACATAACGAAAGTGCTTTCCAATTAGAATTAGGACATATTTTAAAAACACTTGGGCAGTTGTATGAGTTTAGGTTAAGCGACAAATTCCATTTAGAGTTTGAAACATTTTTACCTTTAAAAACAACGAGTATTAAGAGTCAATCTGAGCGAGCAAGAATTGATATTTTAATTCGTTATCAAGATGGTGATCATCAAACTTGTGCTGCTATAGAACTAAAATTCTTTAAGAAAAGTAATCATCGGGAACCTAACAACCGTTACGATGTCTTTAAAGATCTTTCAAATTTAGAACTTTACAAGAGAAATGGAATCGACATTTGTTATTTCATTCTCGCAACTGATCATGCCCACTATTGCAACCAAATAAAATATTCGGATGATACCCGTGATTTTGATTTCAGGCATAAAAGTACGTACAAAGAAGGAACGATATTAAGTTATAGAACTCCTAAGCCTTACGGAAACGATATTACACTCATGCAAGACTATGAGTTTTTATGGGACCAGATTAACGATTTATATTTTCTGAAAGTACAAGTTTAAATAAATGTGGATGGTTAATAATAACATCCACATTTATTTTTTAATCAATCTTCAGGATATTCAAAACGGTAGCCCACACCATACACCGCCTGAATCCACTCATGACGGTTGCCGGTTTCAGCTGCATCTGAAATCTTACGGCGTAAATTCTTGATATGACTGTCAATGACACGGTCAGCCACATCAAAACTGTCCGGATTAATATGATCCAGCAATTGCGCACGTGAATATACCTGTCCGACATGTTCCAGGAATAACTCCAGTAAACGGAATTCGGTCGGCGTTAAATTCAAGGCTTTTTGTTGATACCAGATGCGCTGTTGTGATTTGTCCATACGGAATAAATCATTGCTTTCCGGTTCTGATTTACGATCCAGACGACGTAACACAGCCTGTACACGCGCGACCAGTTCTTTCGGACTAAATGGTTTACAGAGATAATCATCTGCACCCATATTCAGACCCAACACACGGTCAATTTCTTCAGTACGTGCAGTCACCATAATAATCGGTAAATCCGACTGTTCACGTACCTTACGGCAAATGGTCAGGCCGTCCATACGCGGCACCATCAAGTCCAGAATCATCAGACTCGGTTTACGCTGGGTAAAACTGTTATATGCTTCCTGCCCATCATGAAACATACTGACCTCAAAACCAGCAGCTTCCAGATAGTCTCGCACCAACTGTGCAAGTTCGATTTCATCTTCAACCAGCATGACATGTTTCATCAATCTATTCCCTTCATGGTTTCATTTGTTTAGGAAAGCTCAGCTTGCATCGTAAACCACCCAGTGGTGAATGTGCAAAGCTTAAGCTGCCGCCCAGCGCCTGCGTAATTTTACATGATAATGCCAAACCCAGTCCGGTTCCGCCAGTCGCTCGGGTACGCGAATCATCGACACGGTAGAAACGCTCGCCAATACGCGCCAGTTGTTCATCAGTCAGGCCAAATGGACTATCATCGATATATAAGGTCCATTCTTTATCATCTTGCGTGGTGTGAATATGCACCTGCCCGCCTGCTTCAGTATAGCGAATACTGTTACTGAGCAAGTTCGCCACAATCTGTTTAAAACGATCCAGATCCAGATTTAACTCAGTCCCTTCGCCATCTGCAGTAACCGTCAATTCAGCCTGCTCAAAGTTCGGCTGGAAGTTAATAAGTTCCTGCTGCACCACCTCCCACGGATTCACTGTCGAGAAATAGAATTGCAATTGCTGGGCATCGACCTGTGCCAATGCTGCCAGATCTTGGGTCAGTTTTTTCAGGCTATTCACCTGAGCCAACATGGAAGCAAAATGTTCAGGCGTTGGTTTACGGATTCCGTCCTGCATCGCTTCAATCTGTGCTTGCAACACTGCCAATGGGGTTTTTAACTCATGCGAAGTATCTGCCACCCACTGACGGCGTGAGGTTTCATGCTGATCCAGAATCACCGCCAATGCATTTAATTCATTGGATAAATCACCTAATTCATCATTCCGGTTCACTTTCACCTGATATTGATAATTTCCTTGGGTCAAGGCACGTGTACCATTGAGCAGACGTTGAATCGGCTTTTTAAAATAAGTCGCCAATAACAGGGAGGCAATCAGACTCGCCAAAATACTGAGTGCATAGACCAGAAATAAATAACGCTTCTGGTTACTGAAGAAATTAATACTGAGCGCATCATCCTGATCCAGAACCGGTTTTAAGCCCAAATAGCCAACAATCTGATTATTCACCATAATCGGGCGATAAGAAATCTGTTCATCTGAAGCCTCACCCACTACGAAACGACGCTTGGCATCATACAGTGAGAGACGTGAACTGAGGCCAAGACGGTCCGGCATCTGAATAAACTGTTTTTTACCAGTCGGTTGCTGGGCTGGCTGCTCACCATTTTTGCGATCAGTTCTAAACAGATTTTGATTAGAACTGAGCGGGAATTTCAGGCCTTCAAAAGGCTGAAACTGGGAGGGCAAATTAGATGCTAATAAACGTAATTCTTCTTCATTGACCTGACGTTGGGGCAGCTCTGGATCCACCATACTCGGTGCCACTTGAGCCAGGGTCTGTTCCTGAAAATAACGCTGCTGTAAGGCAATATCATACTGTCGGCGTAACCACCAGCGTGATAATCGGTCATAATCATCTGGTGCGGCTTCACCTTCCATCTGGAGAATCTGTGCCTGAATCGCATTGCCCCAGTCCTGATAAACTGCATAGACATCTGCCAGATTTTCAATCACATAATCCAGCTTCTGCATTTCGACATCAGCGACATAGCGGGCGAAATTACGCTGCATATTCAGATGCAATACACCTAGGCTCACCGTGGTAATGACCAGCGTGGTCAACAGCACGGTCAAAAATAGACGTAATGCAATGGGAATACGGCGAATGTTCAAAACTAAAATCTCAATTTTTCTTCTATATTCATTATTGTAGCGAACACCGAAGCAAAAAACTCTTCATTGTTTCTTCATCTTTATTGTTTAATCTTTATCTAACATAGAATCAGCTTCTTGACAGGATAAATACAATGCAAGCCATGACAAAAATAGCTTTAATCAGTGCAAGTGTTTTATCAATGGGTGCGTTGACTGCCTGTCAATCCACCAGCAATGTCCCAAACAATGATCATTCCCACATGATGAAACATCATGAAGGCAAAAAACAGCATCTAACTCCCGAACAGCGTGAACAGTTTAAGGCGAAGCGTGCAGAACGCATGCAGTTTGCCAAACAGCTTCAACAAGCTTGTGACAATAAAGCCGTGGGTTCAGCCATTCAAATCAAGACTGGTGACAAGACCATAGACGGCACCTGTAAGATGGTCTTTAAAGCAGATCGTAAAGAGATGAAAAGCCATCGCGATGAACATCGTGGCATGAAAGCTGAACATCATCCAATGCGTGCTGATATGCGTAGAGGCATGATGCACGGTGAAGTCTTGACGGATGCCAAACGTGCAGAATTGACTAAACAGTTTGATCAGCGCCTCGCTCAACATCAGGCACATCAACGAGCCATGCTGCAAGCCTGTCAAGGCAAAAAAGACGGGACTGCTGCACAGATCAAGATGAGCGAACAAACTATCAATGGCAAATGTCATGTCCGTTTCCAGCCCACAGCCTCTACCTATTAATGCATAGGAATCAAGGCTTCACGACTAGCACCTTCGGGTGCTTTTTTATTGCGTGCTCTTTCATGCATACAGTTGACTATTCGTTTCCTGCAGAATATGGCTAAAGTCTTTATACTCAAGACCTTTAATGCGTCATGCAGATTAATCTTTGACTTTACAGTCACCAAGAAAACACCCCGAAAAGCTTGTACCGCAGGGGAAGTTGTTGCACGATTAGATCATTCCAAACCGTGTCAGTGAAGACAGGTTTTAGTTCATCTAAGATTATAACGCTGGTTCAACCAGTATTGAGGAAACCGATATGCCACAATACAAAGCGCCTTTACGTGATATGCAATTTGTGTTGCATGAATTATTAAATGCTGAACAACACTATGCAAATCTCCCTGCATTCCAAGAAAACGTAAGCCGTGAGCTGCTAGATCAGTACTTAGAAGCTGCGGCTGACTTCTGTGAAAACGAATTGTCTCCAATCAACCAGACCGGTGATCGTGAAGGCTGTACCTGGAATGACGGCGTTGTCACAACTCCGACTGGCTTTAAAGAAGCGTACCAAAAATACATCGAGCTTGGCTTCCCTTCTCTTTCTGCTGAAGAGCAATATGGCGGTCAAGGCTTACCGAACTCTTTAGGTATCGCGATTTCTGAAATGGTGGGTACTGCGAACTGGGCATGGGGCATGTACCCTGGCCTGTCTCACGGTGCGGTTCGTACTTTAGAACATCATGGTTCAGCTGAACAAAAAGACGCTTACCTGCCTAAACTGGTTTCAGGTGAATGGACGGGTACCATGTGCTTAACTGAATCTCATGCGGGTTCTGACTTGGGTATTATCCGTACTAAAGCTGAACCACAAGCGGACGGTAGCTACGCAATCTCTGGCGAGAAGATCTTTATCTCTGCTGGTGAACACGACATGGCAGAGAACATTATCCATATCGTACTTGCTCGTCTGCCAGGTGCACCGAAAGGTACCAAAGGTATCTCATTATTCATCGTGCCAAAATTCAACCTGAATGCTGACGGTTCTATTGGCGAGCGTAACGGCGTACGTTGTGGTTCGATCGAACACAAGATGGGTATCCATGGTAACGCGACTTGTGTCATCAACTTTGACAATGCTAAAGGCTTCCTGATTGGACCTGAAAACCGCGGCTTGAACTGCATGTTCACGTTCATGAACACAGCACGTATCGGTACAGCAGTTCAAGGTCTTGCAGCATCTGAAGGTTCATTCCAAGGCGCGCTTGCATACGCAAAAGATCGTCTGGCAATGCGCTCTCTTTCTGGTCCTAAAGCACCTGAAAAAGAAGCAGATCCAATCATTGTGCATCCTGCGGTACGTAACATGCTTTTAACTCAAAAAGCATATGCAGAAGGTGGTCGTGCACTGGTTTACCTGTTAGCACAATATGCTGACGTGGTTGAACATGCTGCAGAAGAAGCAGACCGTAAATTTGCAGACAACATCCTGTCATTGCTAACACCAATCGCAAAAGCATTCCTGACTGAAACCGGTTCTGAAGCTGCGAAACACGGTGTTCAGGTATTCGGTGGTCATGGCTTTATTTCTGAGCACGGTATGGAGCAGATCGTACGTGATACACGTATTGCTTGCCTGTACGAAGGTACCACTGAAATTCAGGCACTAGACTTGTTAGGCCGTAAAGTATTGGGTACGCAAGGTGCAATGTTGAAAGACTTCACCAAGATCATCCATAAATTTGCTGAAGCGCACAAAGACAATGCTGCAATGAAAGAATTCGTTGAACCATTGGCTGCCTTGAACAAAGAATGGGGCGATCTGACCATGCAGATTGGTATGCGCGCGATGCAAAACCCTGAAGAAGTGGGTGCGGCTGCAGTCGATTATCTCTACTTCTCTGGTTATGTCACTCTAGCTTACCTATGGGCACGTATGGCATTGGTTGCTCAGGAGCAACTGGCTGCGGGCACCACTGAGGTTGATTTCTACAATGCCAAAGTGACGACAGCACGCTTCTACTTCAAGAAAATCCTGCCACGCGTTCGTTCACACGTTGAAGTGATTGCGACAGGTGTAGAGCCATTGATGAACCTGGATGCGGAACACTTTGCATTCTAAGTTAGTCTCAGACTAGCTACATTTCAGAAAAAGGACGGTCAATCAACAGGCAGTCCTTTTTCTTTATAAAGAGTTACAGAATTAACCTTTAGTCGTCTAACATTCAGATTTTGAGTGTTTTAGACTGATTAAAACTCATTTAATCAAACAATAAACAGGTGACACACCATGCCAATTTATAACGCGCCACTTGCCGATATGAAATTCATCCTGAACGATGTCTTCAATGCAGAACAATTCTGGCAGGCCAATGAAAATCTAGCGCATCTGGATGCTGCGACAGCAGAAGCGATTCTTGAAGAAATGGCAAAATTTTCTCAAAACGTCATGCTTCCACTGAACCGTACAGGTGATGAAGAAGGCGCAAAAATTGAAAATGGTAATGTGACCACACCTGCTGGCTTTAAAGAAGCGTTCAAACAATATGCAGAAGGTGGCTGGATTGGTCTGGGCGCAGATATGGAATGGGGCGGCCAGGAAATGCCGAAAATGCTAACGGTACTTTCTGATGAAATGCTGTTTGCCACCAACCCGTCTTTCATGCTGTATCCATTGCTTTCTGTTGGTGCGGGCATGGCGCTGAACAGCTATGCTTCACAAGCACAAAAAGAAACCTATTTACCTAAAATCTATTCGGGTGAATGGTCAGGCACCATGTGCTTAACCGAACCACATGCCGGTACTGATCTGGGTATTATCAAAACCAAAGCTGAACGTAACGAAGACGGCACTTATAGCATCAGCGGCACCAAGATTTTCATCACGGGCGGTGACCATGACCTGGCTGAAAATATTATTCACCTCGTTCTGGCAAAAACCCCAGATGCGCCTGCCGGCTCTCGTGGTATTTCCCTCTTCATCGTACCTAAATTCCTGGTCAATGAAGATGGTTCTATTGGCGAACGTAACCCGGTCGGCCCAGGTTCAATCGAACACAAAATGGGGATCAAGGCATCTGCGACTTGTGTGATGAACTTTGACGGTGCCAAAGGTTATCTGGTTGGTAAAGAAAATGAAGGTCTGGCTGCGATGTTCGTGATGATGAACTACGAACGTCTGTCGATGGGTATTCAAGGCCTAGGTGCTTCTGAATTTGCTTATCAAAACGCTGCGCAATATGCCACAGACCGTTTACAGGGTCGCAGCGCGACTGGCGTTCAGTCACCAAGCAAACCTGCGGACAGTATTCTGGTGCATGGTGATGTACGCCGTATGCTGCTGAATGTACGTGCCAATAACGAAGCTTCGCGTGCCTTTGCAGTTTATGTAGGTCAGCAACTGGATATCACCAAATTCTCTACTGATCCTGAAGCGGTGAAAAAAGCCAATGACCGTGTTGCGCTATTAACACCAATCGCGAAAGCGTATTTAACGGATACCGCATTCCAAGCGACATTAGATGCACAAATGGTCTTCGGTGGTCATGGCTATATCCGTGAATGGGGCTTGGAGCAATGTATCCGTGACCTGCGTATTTCCCAGATCTATGAAGGCACCAACGGCGTACAGTCACAAGATTTGATCGGCCGTAAAACCATTAAATGTGGCGGCGAATATATCTCTGAATATATCTCTGAAATCCGTGACTTTGCCAATAGTCTGGATGCAGACCTGAACTTCATTAAAGATGCCACACTGGATGCAGCGACTGAAGTTGAATCAGTGACTCAGTATATTCTGGAAGCAGCAAGAGAAAGTCATGACTTCCCGAATGCGACTGCAGTCGACTATCTGCACGCTGTAGGTCTGTTGAGTTTCTCTTATATGTTTGCGCGCATTGCCAATGCAGCGAAAAATAAAGAAGGTGAGTTCTATCAAAATAAACTCGCTCTGGCACGTTATTTTGTACAACGCATTCTGCCTGAACTGGCATTACGCATTACTAAAGTGAAATCAGGTTCTGACGTCATCATGAACTTCTCTGAAGATTATTTCACGACTCAAGCTTAAGCTGAAAATCTGCAATAAAAAACGCCTGCATCAGCAGGCGTTTTTTATGAAAATGCAACAATTAAACTTTTTGAATCAGTAAGGTATCCGGCTGATTATTGCTCTTCGGATTCAGATGTTTATTCACAATTTTGATATTCCCCTCTGACTCTAAAGACTCGCAGAGTTCCACCACCTTTTGCATATCTTCAACCTTAATGCCTACGCCGAGGATTAATTTTTTTCCGGCTTCTAATTGGCTAATTTTTGTTTGAATTTTATCTAACACTTTTTTCTCCTATTTATTCAATGTTACCACCCATACAATATAGCAATTTAGTCTAAAAAAAGCGCAAAAGTTCAAATAATTTAATCTTTATTTTTCATTCAATCATTCTGTGCATGATCTTTGCACGTTATTCTGCAACTATCTTTATTTCACATGAAAAATCAGGAGGATAATATGTCTAAATCACGTCCGAAAATTGAAAAATTTGAAGCTCTCCTCGACCGTCTTGGCAATCTTGCTGTAGAAAGCTTTCATTATATTGCGCTGTTTATTATTGGCTGTATGGTGATCTGGTCCGCTGGCCATACCGTCATTGACATTCTGACCGTGAAACAGTTCGCCACCATTGACGACATTCTTCTGTTGTTTATTTATCTGGAACTTGGTGCCATGGTCGGCATCTATTTCAAAACCAACCATATGCCAGTACGTTTCCTGATTTATATTGCCATTACTGCACTGACCCGTTTGCTGATTGCAGATATTCAACACACGCATAAAGCCAGCATGGATCTGGTGATTATTACCGGTTCGATTCTGATTCTGGCCTTTGCGATATTAGTGGTGCGCTATGCCTCATGGACTTATCCATCCGTGATTCGTGACAAACATAGTGAAAAGCCATTACCCCTTGGCAAAACACCGCGTCCAGAAGATGATGAATTGGCATAGTCTTTTAAGCCCTCTTTTTTTGCACTTCAGCTTAAAGTAATACTTAAGCCTCGTTTAGGGTTTTGGGAGATTTATCTCAAGCAATCTCTCCCTTGCGTAGGTGCTACTCATCTCCTCACAGGAGAGGGAACTATTTTGGTCTTTTTGAGTTATTGACGTTTATAACTGAATTATCCGTTCAGAGTTTAGAGCAGTTTAACGATTCGGCACCAGCACATAGCGTCCGTTTTCATAAATCCAGTAGCTGCCACGCGGTGGTGCTGGTAACCCTAAACGCTGCCAATCGGTAATTACCGTATATCTCGAACTTTCAATCCGGGCAACATTCGGATCACCATTGACCCAGCTATAACTATTCGAATTTTGATAAATAGTGGTCGGTGCCTGATACTGAATGTTTAATCCACTTTGACTCTGTGCAGGTGGATAGCCCCAATATGGTGGTCGTTGCGGGTAATGTGGTCTTGGTGGCAGCGGACGTTGCGGATAATGCTGCCGTGGTGGATCATAAGATCGTGGAGCGCTGCGATAATTCGGTGTGGATCGATCTACACCACCATAACCCACCCAAGCATTGCCAGCCATACTTTGTGCAGAAGCTCCTAATAGCAATGCAGCCAATATTGCACTCGATAGTACGATTCTCATTTGAGCTTCCTCCGAATAATCTGCTTATATTTTAAACAAAATAGATGCAGAAAATATGGATAAGCTCGCTGGAGCTGCAATTTTTTGTAATGCGCTCGCCTATTTTCAATCTGACAGGCACGTCGGCAAGCTACTGCTTTATGCTAAAATTACTTTTTTTAATGTTTCGAGTTGAATACTGTGTCTGATTTAAATTTCGATCGTTTACATGAATATTTTTCTAAAGTGCCGAGTGTTCAGAAAGAACGGATTGATAGCTATGGTTCAGATGGCAAACAGGCATGGTGGTTTAAGTTTCAGATCAATGTAGATCATCCGCTGGCTTGGCAAACTGTGCAAGAGCTGGGTCATGTCCTGAACTATATTTCTAAAAATGAACGTCTCCCAACTCAGTTCCTTCCAGTTTCGCCACCGCCATATATGAATGGTGTAGCCAAAGATTTCCTGTCTTGGGTAATCCAGTGTAATCACGCCGATTTCCCGCCAGATGTGGTTTGTGACTGGTTAGAAGCGCGTCTACCAAATCCAGTCGATGATGAAGCGCAATGGAAAATTAAAACAGATATTTCTGAGCTGGATCAATTAACGGATAAAGAGCTGGATCAGTTGGTTCCGCCGAATCCAGAATCAAAAAGCTGATAATAAAAAATCTCCCTAAATCCCTCTTTTTCAAAGAGGGACTTTCCTCCCTTTTAAAAAAGGGGGGTCAGGAGGGATTTAAAATCAAAACGTCGACCAGCCGCTCCATTCCATAAAACGATACAGCCAATATTTAAAGAACGAGTTTTGTGCATATTGCGTGTAGTCCACACTCATAGAACGGCCATTCAGATTTGACCATGCCCCCTCAAAATATTGCTGGGCCTCCCTGAAAACTTCAGCCTGAGGTTGACCGACCACGCGCATATTGGTTTCCAGATTATAGTTTTTCAAATTGCGCACCGTAAAATTGGCCGAGCCTAAAATCATTTCAGCTTGCTGAGCGCTGCGCTTCATCAGGATCTTGCTATGGCATTGCTCGCCTTGAGTACGACACCAGCGCACCTCGATACCCGCTTCGTGCAATTCTGAAGCCACCTGCCGGTTTGGAATTCCATTCTTTTCACGGCCAAAAGCATCTTTATTTGGGTCGAGTAAAATCCGGACTTTGACACCACGCTCATGGGCCGCTATCAGACTTTTGATAATCTTGCGCTCAGACAGATAAAACATCGCCAGATCAATCTGTTCATTGGCTTTCGCGGTCTGAATCAGATTCAGAATCGCATCATAAATGGCTTTTTCAGTCAGCACCTGAACTTGTGGTTGGCTAATGTCTGCCTGAAAATCCCCAGCGACAATGGCTGGCATATTCGCTTGTGACATCATGCCTACAGACAGTTCTGTTTTCAGAATATCGACGGCTGTGCTACCCCAGACCAATAAGCCAATATTGGAATGCCGCGAACTGCCATCATGCGGGTTCATGGACGTGACCAGTGCTTTCCAGCCTTGATCGGTATCCACCACCATAGTTTTGCGATGATTGGCTTTAAAGTTAAACAAATCAAAATAACTGCGCAGGGTAATTTTTTCTGTTCCAAATGGATTCGGCAACCAGCCTGTTTCCGGATTATTGCCAATGCCCTGGCAACAGATATACCAGAAGCCGGACCAGCTTGGATTGGAAGCCCGCAACGGCGTTAGATTGGTTTCAATCACATCAATACCGTGCTGACGTAATTCCCGATACTGCTCGGATCTAATTCCACCATAGACCGAATTGATCGGATCGGTAATAAATTTGATTTCTACCTCAGGCTGCAGCAGACGCTTACTGATTAAAGCATCACTCAACTGTTTACTCAGTGCCTGATGATGCTGCGTAGATGCACCGGTTTGCTGATTAAATAAAAACATATCCAGCACAATCAGCGATTTGGCCTCTTCAATCATTTTCAGCATTTCATTAAAAATGCGATGATCTAAATGCTGTTTTCCTTCGGCATCCAGATAAGTCTGATCGGCCAGAAATTTGACTTCGGCATGACGCAGCTTGCCCGTGTAATTCAGATCTTCCGGCAAAGGCTTATACGTGTGGTAGATTGCCGAAGCCAAATAACCCACGGCCAGCATACTAATGATCAAAGTCGCATAACGGCGATTCGACCAGTTCAATTTATTGTGAATTCGTTGAAAGATACGCATAAGATAAAACCTAACCCAATATACTCAGGCTAGGTTTTATCTTATGATTTTTCAAGTAGATTTCAGTGAGATCTAGATGATTTGGTCAATTATTTCAGTAGACCTGTTAGAAATCATATTGCACGCCGACAGTAAAGTTGCGACCCACCTGCGGAATATTCGACAGGAAGGAAGTATGTGAATACACCTGATCATCAAGCAGGTTGTTGGCCTTGAAATAAACCCTATAAGCATTGTTATCTGCAAGGCTATTGGCATAGCTTAAGCCCACATTCACCATATTGTAGCCTTGGGTTTCATCTTCATAGCTGGCGATTTTGTCCTGATTAAAGACATGATAATACTCAGCCAAACCTGACCAGCCATCGGCAAAGTCTGCTTCGACTTTGGTGCCTAAGCGACCTGCAGGTACCCGTGGTGCATTTTCGCCTTCAATCTTGCCACGCACATAATCCCCAAAGACGCTGAGCTTATACATATCATTGATCTGATAACCGGCTTGTGCTTCTGTACCATAGAATCTAGCTTTGTCTTGGGTATATTGCACGCCACGTAAATTACCTTTCTGCGCTACCGTTTCGCCATAGATATAATCATCAAACCAGTTGTGATAGACATGCACATGGTAATCCAGTTTATCCCCTTCATAATGCAGACCTAACTCGAGATTATTTGAAGTTTCTTTATCGAGATCAGGATTACCTAGTTCATAGGTATTGGTCGCAAAATGCAAGCCATCAGCATAGAGTTCTTGAGCTAAAGGCAAACGCTGCTGATGTGATCCCACCACAGAAAGTTTGTAGTTCGGTGCAAATTCCCAGTTGGCAGCAGCGGATGCAGAGACACCAGTCCCCGAATAATCTTTCTGATCCGAATCTACTTTCACTTTTTGATGATCGACACGCGCACCAAGTTCAACATGCACATCGCCAAGTTGCTTATGCTCTAAAGCAAAAAGACTGAATTTGTCAGTTTTTGTGTCCGGCATCACGACACCTGAACCATGAACATGATGTTCTTCATCGTCCTCATCGCCATCTTCATGATGGTCATGCTCTGATGCGGCAAGATTAATTTTTTGCTGTGAAATCTGGGTTCCAATCACCCCTTCCCAGCCTGCAACTGGCACATGCACCAACTCTAAACGGCCGTCATAACCTTTGCTTTTAAAGTTACTAATGACTTCACTTTCTTCAAGTTCATTGTGTTCATAATCGGTAATGCTGGCATGTGCACGTAGTTTTTCAACACCGGCAAAAGGCTGTTCCAGTTCGGTGCGTACTTCATAGCGTTCAGATTTTAAATCTACCCATGGTCCACCATGCTCTTCATGGGCTGGTGCATCTGGGTCAGGTGTTGGACAACCATGAAAATGATCACCATGTAAAACACAACCATGATATTCATGACTATGCCCTGGCAAGCCATACTGATCCTGACGGTTGCTATAAGACAGACCGACAAAACCACGATCATGAATCCATGATCCGCCAATATTGACTGTTTGCCCTTCAGCAAAAGTATTGCCCACACGACGTTCTTTTTCTAATTCGTCATCATGCTCATGAAAATAATCCGGTGCAATATAATCATTCGCTTTACGTTTTGAGCCTTCAATACGTAAGGCAAAATTCTCACCAATCCCTGCAGTTACACCTGCATTTGCGAGTTTTTCGTCACTGCCTGAGTTATAACGTACGCCAACTGAACCTTCCAAACCATCTTCAGGCATTTGGGTTGGAATTTTTTGATCAGTGACATTCACCAAACCACCGACTGTACCAGCACCATAAAGCAACGTAGATGGACCACGAATCACTTCGACCTGTTTCGCCAGAATCGGATCAACGGTTACTGCATGGTCAGGAGATAAAGTGGATACATCCGCTGTTTCAGAAGCATGCTGCAACACTTTCACACGTGGACCATCTTGACCCCGAATCACAGGACGACTCGAGCCTGAACCATATTGATTAGAATAAACACCAAGCTCATCTGCCAAGGCATCACCAATGGTGGTGGCGCGTTCAGACAGTGCTTTCTGATCCACGACATGATCTGCAACCGCAAAATCTGCCGCAGTCTGCACCAATGGATGAGCTTGCACCTGAATCGTGTCCAGGGTCTGTACCGGGATAGAAGATGAGGATTGCTCTGCAAATACTGTAGGCGCAACTACAGCAAAAATTGACAATGTTATTAGATTCTTAGGGAAGGACATGACCGAAGCTCAAATTCAGTAATCTGGGTGAATGTTATAATATAACATTTCATTATTTTTGCAATCCTTTACGATAATGAGCTGAATATTTTATTAGAATGTCTTTCTAATATTTTTTATTACATTAAAAACACTATTTTTATGCCCTTTACCTTATCGCATGCTGTGCTTGCTCCACCTATTTCATATTTGACTGGGAATAGACTCCCTGTTGCTGCGCTGGCCATTGGCAGCATGGTTCCAGATCTTTATCGTCTGTTTACTCATACTAATTCTAATATTACCCATTTATGGTCTTCGCTGATTCATCCAGATCTCTGGATCGGTCTGGCTTTTTGTGCGGTCTGGTACCTGATTTACCGGCCCGTGAT
Organism: Acinetobacter sp. CIP 102136; assembly: GCF_000369685.1. GTDB lineage: Bacteria > Pseudomonadota > Gammaproteobacteria > Pseudomonadales > Moraxellaceae > Acinetobacter > Acinetobacter fasciculus. The sequence continues at coordinate 498,814 of NZ_KB850141.1, read as the reverse complement.
TTACCGTTGCATCGGTATTCAGCATGATTTAAAGATTCACAATATCCTTTCAGCACTAAAATTTATCCTGGTAATGTGTCTGGCACTGATCGTCGGTACAGCTACCCATTTAATCTGGGATGGACTGACCCACGTCGATTTTCGAACTTTTGCCTTTCATGACGTCTTAGCCCAACATTTTCAGTTGTTTGGACAAAGTTATCCGCTGCACCGGATTTTACAGATTGGCACCTCAGTGATTGTCTTGCCTCTTATCCTGTGGATGAGCCTGCATTACTATAAAACTCATCAGCAATATCTTGCAGTCAGTGTGAAAATCAAATCCTTTGCCTGGGGCTTATTGCTCTTTTCTATATTTACCGGCCTATTTTCTGTCTGGGATTATGCGCGCTATATTTCTACGGAAGTCTGGCAATCAGACCTCTATTATTTTACTGGTCGCTCGATCAATGAATTTAGCCAAGGCTTTCTGATCACCTTCAGTCTGGGCTGTTTACTGTTTTTATTTTTAGACAGAGAGCACAGGATGGATTAAACAAAGCACTGGCTTTGCGCCTATTCACTTTAAAATGATATTGTTTTTGACCCAAGTTCTTGTGACAACATGCCCAAAGAGGCATAATCCTACCTTTACTCAAAGCGGTACGCTGTTTACGTATTCGCTGACCTTAACCCATATAGTTGGATTTCTAACGCTATGATGCGAACTCATTACTGCGGTTCTTTAACCGAAGCTCAAATTGACCAAACCGTAACATTATGCGGTTGGGTACACCGTCGCCGTGACCACGGGGGTGTAATCTTCCTTGACATGCGTGACCGTGATGGTCTTGTTCAAGTGGTTATTGACCCAGATACTCCTGAAGCATTCGCAACTGCTGATAAAGTACGTTCAGAATTTGTATTAAAAATTACAGGCCGTGTGCGTCGCCGTTATGAAGGCACAGAAAATGCCAATATGGTGAGCGGTCAAATCGAAGTTCTTGGTAAAGAAATTGAAGTTCTTGCTCAGTCTGAAACTCCGCCATTCCCTTTAAATGACGAAAACACCAATATTTCTGAAGAAATTCGTTTGAAATATCGTTTCCTGGACATCCGTCGTCCAGAAATGCTAGATCGTTTACGTTTCCGTTCTAAATTGACCAACCTGATTCGTAACTACTTCGAAGACAATGGTTTCCTAGACGTTGAAACACCAATTTTGACACGTGCAACACCTGAAGGCGCGCGTGACTATTTAGTGCCTAGCCGTGTATCTAACGGTAGCTTCTACGCACTTCCACAGTCTCCACAGCTGTTCAAACAGTTGTTGATGGTGGGTGGTATCGATCGTTACTACCAAATCGCGAAATGTTTCCGTGATGAAGACTTGCGTGCGGATCGTCAGCCAGAATTCACCCAAATCGACGTTGAAACATCGTTCATGAGTGACGATGACATCATGGATTTAATGGAAACTTTAACCGTGAAGATGTTCAAAGAACTTCTAAACGTAGAGTTTGATAAATTCCCACGCATGACATACAACGATGCAATGCGTGACTATGCGTCTGACAAACCAGATATGCGTATTCCGTTGAAACTGGTTGACGTTGCAGACTTGATGCAAGACGTTGAGTTCAAAGTATTCGCAGGTCCTGCAAAAGATCCTAAAGGCCGTATCGTTGCGCTTCGCGTACCGGGTGCGGGTTCACTTCCACGTAGCGCGATTGATGAATACACCAAATTTGTAGGCATCTACGGTGCACGCGGTTTGGCTTACATCAAAGTCAACGAACTTGAAAAAGGTATCGAAGGTCTTCAATCTCCAATCGTGAAATTCATCGAGCCAATCGTGCTTGATCTATTGAAACGTGTTGGCGCTGAAAATGGCGACATCGTATTCTTCGGTGCAGACAAAGCGAAAGTTGTTAACGATGCCATGGGCGCGCTTCGTGTGAAGATCGGTCATGACCTTAAATTATCAACTTGTGAGTGGGCGCCACTTTGGGTTGTTGATTTCCCAATGTTCGAAGAAACTGATGATGGCAAATGGACCTCTGTTCACCACCCATTCACGCTACCAAAATCAAGCGTTGAAGAAGTGAAGAACAACCCAGGTGCAGCATTATCTGTTGCTTACGATATGGTATTGAACGGTACTGAAATCGGTGGTGGTTCACTGCGTATTCATAACCTTGAAATGCAAAAAGCGATCTTTGAAGCATTAGGTATTGGCGAAGAAGAAGCAGAAGAGAAATTCAGCTTCTTATTAAATGCATTACGTTACGGTGCTCCTCCGCATGGTGGTTTGGCATTTGGTCTTGACCGTCTGGTGATGCTCATGACTGGTGGTGCTTCTATTCGTGACGTCATTGCATTCCCGAAAACCAAGACTGCTGAATGTCCATTAACGCAAGCACCTGCTCCAGTTGAATCAAATCAACTGCGTGACCTTGGTATTCGCTTACGTGAAAAACCAAAAGCTGAATCTCAAGAATAATTCTTGAAGTATTAAGTGAAAAAGCTCTGCCTCGTGCGGGGCTTTTTTTGTAAGATTGAGTCGTATCTGGAACAGTGGCATAATAGCCACAGTTTTTAATCTAAGGTAATTAGCAATGGCTATGCGTCCTGCAGTTCGTAATCGCAGCATTATGCTTATTGTATTTTCAGTGGTTCAATGGCTGTTCATGCGCTATATCCTTGCCAACAATCTGTTCAACCTCGATACCAATGATCGTATTGTGTATTTTTGCCTGAGCAGTATTTTAGGTGCCCTGCTGATTTTTGTAGGTTTGATTTATATGGTGCTGAAGGGCAATCCGGACAAAGACCTATAATCTGACCATCTGGATACCATGTACACCCTACTCAAAAATTTCTCCAAGCTTCCACTAAGATTCATTCAAAATCTTGCGCAACTGGCTGGATCTCTTTTGTATCTCAGCCATTCTTCTGCACGCCGAGTGACCGAGATTAACTTGGCCTCTGCCTATCCTGAACTTTCGGAAGCTGAACGGGCTGATTTGACCAAAAGCAGCCTGAAAAGTCAGTGCATGACGTATGCAGAATCAGTCAAGATTTGGGGATCATCACCAGACTATGCGCTGTCTTTGATTCAAGATGTGCAGGGCGAAGATATTTTCCTGAAAGCTTTGCAAAATCCTCATGGCTGCTTGGCAGTGGTGCCTCATTTTGGTACGTGGGAGCTTTTAAATGTCTGGGTAAATCAGCACACCTCCCCTGTAATTATGTACAAGCCCAGTAAGAATCAGGATATTGACCGTTTTATGCGTGAAGCTCGGCAACGCCTGAATGCCACACTGGTTCCTACAGATGATTCTGGTGTACGTGCTTTATTTAAGCATTTAAAACAGGGTGGTTTTTCTGCAATATTGCCGGATCATGTACCTAAAGAAAGTGGTGGTATCTACTCACTTTTCTACAATCAAAATGCGCTATCTTCTACCTTACTTTCCAAACTGGCAGCCAAAACACAATGTTCAGTAGTTGGGCTTAGTTGTTTAAGACGTGAAGATTTTTCCGGCTATGATATTTACGTGACTAAATTATCAAATGATATTTTATCTAAAGATTTACAATTGTCGGTTGATACCTTAAATAAAGAAATGGAGCGCATGATTAATGTCGCTCCGGAACAGTATTTGTGGGGGTATAAAAGGTTTAGGAAAATAATTGATGAAAGTAATATTTATCAATAAATTTTAATTATTCAATTAAATCACTTAAAGTTAACTTAATATCAATTCCTAACTTTGTTGTTCGTGCATTAACTTCATTATGTCGTTTAACAATCTTTTTAGTACTTTTTGACAGTAGAGAAGAACGCATTATCCATTGATAAATTGAATTTCTTTGCTCATATTTCTGTATCCAACGCTTATCTCTACTTGCTTGTAATTGTTCAATACTAGGTTGAATCTTATCCCCATATAAATTACGAGATGTATCAAAAATAAATGTATAGTTTGGTGGTAGCTTTTTTAATGTAATAAGGCCTGCATCATGCCACTCATCAACCAAGTTTTGTAAAATAATCTGATCCCAAATAGTTGGATTTTGCAACATACGCTTCTCCCATTCATCCATCAGAGAATGTGCATTTTTAGTGTCATTTATAAAAATAGTACTACTAATTAAACGCTTATTATCTATGTAATGTACTGCAATATCTTCTTCAATTGCATTGAAGTATGGCCGGATATCCTCAAGAATTATAGCATCAGCATCAACAAATAAAAGTGGGCCATGAGTTTCACGACGCATTTGCGAAATAAACACAGGCTTAAATGCAATAATGGTTTGCCAGTCATCTTTTGAAAATTGCTTTAATAGAATATGAATATTAAATTTTTTTGCTGATTCAGCTAAAATTTGAGCATGCTTCGTATATAGTTTATCATCTGTATGAAAACCAAAAACTGTCAACATTAAGAATCCTTTTAATTTTCTACCAATTTAAGTTTAAAATCATAGATAAAAGTGTGATAAAAAACTATAATTTTAAATTTTTTTCGTAATTATATAACAATATAATACACATAAGTTATTGTAATTTATTTAAAAACCAAAGAAGTCATTGAAATAAATTCGATTATTTTATTTAAGTTTTAATTATAATAGAATAAATAAAAAAACATAGTAAATCTTATGTAGTCTTTGTTTTTATATAGTCTTTGTTTTAATATACATTATCATATCACAAAATAATTGATAAAAATGAGTCTCAAAACAATCAAAATTTTTATAGGCTGTGACCCAAACAACTGTGATTTAGAACAAATGATGGTTTTAGACTACAGCATTAAAAAACATACCCAGCAGCCTGTAGAAATTATTTGGATGCAACTTTCGCGTGATCCTTCTAGCTATTGGTATTCTGATCCGAAATCGAATCAAGGATGGAGAACAGAAAACTGGGCGACACCTTTTTCCGGATTTCGGTGGGCTATTCCAGAGTATTGTCAATTTCAAGGTAAAGCCATTTACATGGATACAGATGTCATTGTACTCGATGATCTTGCACTACTCTGGGAACATCCTATTGAAGCCAATGCTATTGTGGCAGCCAAGGGGGGGGGAAGCTCAGCCCGTTTATGCACTTGTGTCTGGGATTGTGAAAAGGCCAAACATTTTCTTCCTAGAATTGAGGAATTAAAAAGTAACCCTGCCAGTCATCAAAGTCTGATGAGACAAATTCAAAAAGAACCGTCATTGGTTCAAGCTTATAATGATCATTTTAATTGCATCGATGGTGAAAATCTAAGTATCAACGAGATTAAAATTTTGCATTATTCCGATATGGGCACCCAGTTTAGTCACAAATATTCAATTCCTCGTCTTCAACACAATAATTCAACACATTGGTTTGATGGCGAAATTATTCCTCACCCCCGAGCGGACCTGACAACACTTTTTGACCAATACTATCACGAAGCCCTTTCTGCCGGATACCAACTTGAGGACTATACAATTACACCCTACGGAAAATTTCACAAAGCATCTCAAAAAAAATACTCGGGCAATAACATTACTCGGTCAGAAACATCCCAGCCTTGGTTTAAGAGGCTCCTGAGCAAGTTTAAAACCAAGCGTGATTCATTTAATTTAGATCATTAACCCTCTAAGCAACTGAATCATCTTATCAATTAGATTATTCTCAAATAAACTTGATATAACTCATAGAAATAAGCTATGAAAGAGACAAGAATATGTGTGGTTTAATTTTCAACCATTTCGTTCGAAATTTGACAAAATATACCTATAAACTTTTAAAACCGAGTACTTACAAACACAACAGACGCTATTGGCCTTTTTACCGTGTGGTTCGTAATGCATCGGGTCAAATTGATCAAGTTTTTTTTAGGAATACCTTAATTGCAGACCATACGCTTAACTTAAAGAATAAACATTCAAAATGTATGCTGATCGCAACAGGACCATCGATTAAAAAGATTCCTGATAAATTTTTTAAATATGAGAAACTGGACTATATTGGCGTCAATGGAGCAATCGCTTTGAATGAGGTCACTTTTCAACACTATGTCATTATTGATCATGATTTTGTACAAAATCGTTTTGATCTCGTTGAGCGGGTTTTAGACACAGCATGCAATTTTTTCACCACCGCACGTTGCTTAGACTATATTCTAAGAAAAGTAAAAATCGAACAGATTCGTTGCCAATTTAAAATTATTGAAATCACGAGTAACTGTAAAAATGAACTTTTTATGGGAAACACTATTCATGTTGATGAAAAAGTTAAGAGTAATTACTTCTACAATGGTTTTGGCTTTTCTACACACATGTATGACACAGTATTTGACTACTATACCGTGGCTTATACCGCATTACAGATTATGTCAGGATTAAATTACCAACATATCTATATTGCAGGTGTGGATATGAATAACTTCGACCTACCACGATTTTATGAAACTTTAGATGCAAAACAACCTACCTTATTAAACCAGCACACCCAATCAATCATAGCGGCATTTGAAACAGCAGCCTATTTCTTTGAAAGTCAAAAAGTGTCTGTTTATAATCTTTCACCCCATAGTCTTATCAAATCATTTAATAAATTAACGCTCGAACAAGACACCATCCTCTAAGTGGTTCAGATCATCCAACCTGATAGAGCGTTAAGATAAGGTTTTACTCTGATCATCATGGAAATCTAGCAGTGAATCTTGAAAATACATTCCTTTTTCATAAAATTCGCCTATATGTTTACGCTCTTTACCGGCAAATTTAATCAATTTAGGGTATTCACCTGAATGATGATTGATTGCCATTTCAATTAATGTTTTTTCTTTGACCCATTTATTTTTTACCTGATAGTAAAAGGCATTTTGATCACAATCAATTAAAGTAATACTAGGCAATGCTTTCAGCATAATCACCTGACACACCACATAGGAAATCAGGTACTCTAAATTACTAATCTTTTGAAATATTCTCTCATAATTTGGCACAGTACGTTTAATTTCATTGATATATGTTTTAGGGCCAACCTGCATGGCGTTCACCAACTCATCAAACCAATCTTTAAAAAACCTATTGTTAGGAGCCGTTGCTAAAAGCCAATTCTCGATGACTGGAGAATCAATATTGGTAGTGTTTTTTTTACGATAATAGGCAAAACTTTCGGTCTGATTTTGAGAAACCAACTCTTGAATCCAATCTAAATTTTCATAAACGATAATACTTGCATCTAACCAGATTCCTCCATAAACATAAAGTAATTTAAATCTGATTAAATCAGCTTTATGCTGAGGTAGATGAATATTTAAAGAATCAAAATCTATCTGTATAAATTGATCAACAGTTGTTGGTGTTAAAAAATGAACCTCATAATTTGCATTTATTAGCTTTATATTTTCTATGCATTTTTCCACAAATAATGGTACATCCCCCTCCCAATACAGCCAAATCAGCTTAGGTATTTTAACTTCTTCTGGCTTTGGATTAAGCGTAATCATATTTGCGTAATTATGAATTTTTAAATTCGTGCCTCTAATCTTGTAAAAATACATGATATAAAACTTAAGCATATAATAAGTTTTTTTAAATATTTTCATCTAAATTATTTCCAACATGCTCATTGATTTATTCCTTTAATGATAAATATTCAATTATTAAGATATTCGATGAATTTTAAGAATTTAGCAGATATTTTAGTGCATGATAACGATCACGCCACATACGCTTCTGCTTTTTAAAGCCATAGGAGCTGCTTCTATTTTCAAGTGCTTTACGAGAAATCCCCTGAGTAGCAACCGTTCCCAAAATATCACTATCGACCCCTGCTGGCTTCACTAGTGGTGGCCAAATCCCTAAACCTTTGCCATTTTGACTTAACCAAGACTGGAAGAAGATATCAACCGGCATATTTATAGTTTTGCCTACCTCAACAAAAGACTGTGCTCCCTGCCGCGACCAGATTAACCCTAAGCCACGAATTGGGAAATAAAAAGCATGCCATAGACTTATATCCCCTATTTGCGTAATATCTTTTGCTAGTTTTTTCTTTTTTGCAGCAATATTAATAAGATACCAGTTTAAATCTTGATGTTGGTGCAAATATTCAATGATGCTGTCAATTTTAATCTTAAAGTCACTATTAATTTTAAGGTCATCTTCCAGAACCACTAAATAATCTGCATCAGTGGCTAAAAATTTTTCAGCGCATCCATAATGACTTAAATAACAACCTAACTCGGAATTCATTAAACTACGACCTAATACCTTATTAGTTTGATCGTCATTATAATTTATGAATTCAGAGAGTGCTTTACCCCGACCATCATAAGCAGCAAAACGTTCAAACCTCCAGCTCACACTATTAAGCTGCTGAGTTGCTGCAGCTAGACGCTCATCACTTCCGTCTAAATTAATTAAATAAGTTACAACTTTCATGATTAACTCTTAATGCTGAATAGATAGAGGTAAATAGTTTTTAAATTTAGCAATTAAAGCAAAAGATACCTTTTCTGCTTCTTTTGGATCAAATTGATCCAAACTTTGAATACAACCAAATTTAATAGTGGTATTATTTAAGTTTTCTAAAAATAAAGATAGCAATGCTTCATTTTTTAAATAAGCAATATTAATATCATCGTATAGAACTGCTTCATTAGCCTGAATTTTTAAATGATTATTAAGTCCTACGGGTAAAAACTGAAAAGCACTTCTAAAACGATGCCTAATCTGTTGAGCTAATGTTGTAGGGTATTTTTGAAAATAATTTTGTAGTACATCACGATCCAATATATGGGGACGATGATGAATTTCATAATATTTATTAAATCCACATAATTCAGCACTAAGCATTTGAGCAATTGTATATTTAGGCTGTAAAGGTTTACCAAAATATTTATTAAGACCTTTACGTAGATTAAATTTTGCTTTAATTAAGGAGTTATTTTCCCAATGTCCATAGACTTTTATCTGGTCACCAACTAAAAAATCATCTAATTCAGATGAGGCATTAAAGAAGAAATCATCATTCAAATAAATAAAATACTTTGATAACCCTGGAATATTCCAAAGCATAGTTTCAATACTTAAAGAATTAAATGTAGGCAAGTATTGCTCATGACCAGCAAATATTGTTCTATGATCAATTATTTTTATCTGCTCAGGAGCACATAATCCCTGTTCGAAAAAATCATGAATATGTGCAGGCTGCTGTTCATCCGTAATAATATAAATTGTTCCAAAATAGGGAACATATTTAAGAATTGAAGCAATTGAAAAATAGATTTCATCATTACTAGCAAATCGAGTTTCTTCTGCTGAACCTTTTACGATATTAGTAGATTGAAACTGTTGCCTTTTAAGTCGATGCTTTACATCATTGCCATCGACCCACGCAATAACAAAATCTATTTTTTCCATAATACTTCTAATCAACAATTAGCTTGAATAAACTCTATAACTTACTGCCAAGCGTCCTTAATCCACTGCGATGGCAACACATAACGATACCATTTACCACCACCACCATTCACTGCATCTGGCGGATTAATCTCGCCATGAAAAACAATGATTTTGGCACCTTCAGGCTTCACAGGCGGCTTAAAATAAGCCATCGGAATTTTTTGCAGGCAGTGATATTTATAGCTCTTGCACCAGCTTTCTGGCCAATACGTCTGTTTACCTTCACGGTCTACATACCAAGACAAATAGGCTTGCTCATTACGGAATTTTTGACGAATTTCATCAAAATGTTCACGGAAATAAGGTAACAGACCTGGGAAAGCACCCAGTTTAAACCGATAAACCGAACTGTTACCGGTAATACGCCAAGGACGTTTCCAGTCATGAATAATCAGGAAGTCACCCGGATAGGTAAAGAACTCATCGATATTATCGACAATCACCACGTCAAGATCGAGGAAGAGTGCATTGCCTTCCAAACCATACAGATCAGGCTCAAAAGTGGACAGCTTGTTCCAGCCACGCTCAGGCGCACCTTCAGGCAATGCCAGAGGTGGAATAGGGAAACATTGTACTGCAGGATCAATGCCTTCAGTACGATCCGTCAGACAGACCATTTTAAAGTCGACTGTCGTATGTCGTTTAACCATATTGTATAAACGATTGACGTATTCCGAACCGTATTTGGTTCCCCATTTCATACAAATAACGATGTTACTCATTGCGTATGCCTAAGCTCATCTTAAAATCTTCTTGATGGTGAATATGATGACATAAGTTCGGCAGAATAAGTACATCAGTTAAAAAAAACCTCTCAAATGAGAGGTTTTTTCAATCAGTAAATTCTTAATTACTTCACATACGTTAACCAGTGTGCATATTTCGGGTCTTTGCCCTGAACTGCATCAAAATATGCTTTCTGGATTTGAGTGGTGATTGGACCACGTACACCCTCACCAATCTGACGATCATCGTATTCACGGATTGGTGTTACTTCTGCAGCAGTGCCGGTAAAGAATGCTTCATCTGCGATGTAGAACTCATCACGGGTAATACGGCGTTCAATTACGTCATAACCCAAGTCTTTAGCAATCGTAATAATCGTTTGACGGGTAATACCATCCAGCGCACCACCTGCGATATCAGGCGTATGAATCACGCCATCACGCACCAGGAATACGTTTTCGCCTGAACCTTGGCATACATAGCCTTGTGGGTCGAGCAGCATTGCTTCATCATAACCTGAATGCGCCACTTCCTGATGCGCAAGAATCGACAAGGTGTAGTTACCTGATGCTTTAGCCTTACACATGGTCACGTTCGGATGATGGTGGGTAAATGAAGACGTTTTTACGCGAATTCCCTTCGCCATCGCCTCTTCACCGAGGTAAGCACCCCAGCTCCATGCCGCAACTACGGCATGAATGGTATTGTCAGTTGCAGCGATACCGAGTTTTTCAGAACCAATAAAAATAATTGGACGTAAATAGCAAGACGCTAATTTGTTTTCACGAACAACATCAATTTGAGCCTGTTCTAATGCTGCTTGATCAAATGGAACTTTCATTTGATAAATTTTTGCAGAATTCAACAAGCGCTTCGTATGTTCTTTAAGACGGAAAATAGCCGTTCCATTCGGGGTTTCATAAGCTCGGACGCCTTCAAACACACCCATGCTGTAATGCAAAGTATGTGTTAATACGTGAGTTTTTGCCTCACGCCAGTCAACTAGTTGTCCATCTTGCCAAATGAAACCATCACGATCAGCCAAATTCATGCCACAAACTCCAATTTCTCACAATTATTCACTATCCAGTGCAAAGTCTGCACTTGGATCAATCAGTCTTTGCCATAACTTGCAAACGGTCATTCGGGTATCGTGCCAGTCGCTTGCAGACACTTGCATGGATTGATTTGCAAGGGCTAAGCGATGGCTCTCGGCGCGTTCACGGAGATAAGCTTGAATCAGAGCAGTCGCATCGTCGCTGGATAAGCAACCTGATTTTGCGGCATCCTCAAGAATTCGTACATTGTCGGAGAAATGGGCGAGATCTTTATTCGTCCCACTCCAAGCCAACACCGCATACTGTGCCATAAATTCGATGTCTACGATACCACCTGCATCTTGTTTTAAATGAAAAATACCATCTTTTTTTTGATCGGCGGAAGAACCGAGATGCTCCTTCATTTTCTGACGCATTTTCAGTACTTCTGCCCGTACATAATTTTCATCACGGGGCTGAATCAAAATATCCCGGCGCAAGACTTCAAACTTTTTCCGTAAGCTCATTTCACCCGCAATCGGGCGGGCTCGTACCAAGGCCTGATGCTCCCATAGCCAGGCACTCTTGAACTGATACTGTTCAAAGGCTTTTAAACTGGTGACCAAAAGCCCAGCTTCGCCCGATGGACGCAATCGGGTATCGACTTCATATACACGTCCATCCAAGGTTTGCGTGGTCATGAGGGACATAAACTTTTGTGCAACCCGCATGGCAAATTCAAAGCCACTGATCGGCTTAAGTCCATCGGTATCGGCCTGTTCACCCATATAGTGAATAAACACCAGATCCAGATCCGAGCCATAACCCAATTCAATTCCACCGACTTTACCATAACCAATGACTGCAAAAGCCGTATGCTCGACTGAACAGCGCTGCCCTTCTGCATCCAGTGGAAAACCATGCTTTTTTGCCACAATCTGATAGGCCAGATGCAGCGCTGCATTCACCGATACTTCAGCAATATCGGTCAAGGCATCGGAAACTTTCATTAAAGGACTTTCAGCCAGCACATCACTGGCGGCAACGGCCAGAACATTAGATTTTTTAAACAGGCGCAAGACCCGCATCTGGTCTTCGACCTGATCAATTTCAATCCGTAAAAGTTGCTGACGTAAAGAGTCTTCCAGATCCTGACGTTTTGGCAATTCAAAATCCATCGACAGGAATTCATCCAGTAGCACCGGATAATGGGTCAGTTCTTCACAAATCCAGGGGCTGACCGTGGCCATCTTCACCAGTCGCTGCAACGCCCCTTTACTCTCGATTAACATCACCAGATATACCGTACGGCGCATCACTGATTCGACTAAGGGCATCAAGCGCACCAATGCCACCTGAGGATCATCTGACTGTAAAACGGCTTCAATTAAATGCGGCCAGAAGGTTTTTAAACGTTGTACCGCCTTTGCCGGTAATTTTTTTAAGGCATGCCCATTCCAAAACTCATAGACAAGATTCTTTGCATTATCATCCAACACTTCTTTGAGTTTCTTTTCCAACTGGGAAAAACTTTCAACCAAGGTGTCAGGGCCATTTTCCTTGATTAGATGATCAAACTGATACATCACTTTGTCACGCTTTTCATTGAGATATGCCATAAAGCTGTCCCAATCCGCAAAACCAAGTGTGTCCGTTATACGCGCCCTTAACTCTGGCTCTGTCGGTAGTGATTGCGTTTGCTGATCATTCAGTGCCTGAATCGCGTGCTCAACCCGGCGCAGGAATAAATAGGCATTTTCCAGATCCTGCACCGCCTGTTCATCCAGCAACTCGGCATCATCCAGATGATTTAGATTCACCAGACACTGCCGATCCTGCAATTCAAGTTTGGCCCCGCCATAAATCAGCTGAAACACCTGCACGATAAATTCGACTTCGCGAATGCCACCGGCTCCGAGCTTGATATCATCTTCAATATTACGGCGCTGTACTTCGCGCTCGATCATGGCTTTCATTTCGCGCATGGCTTCAAAAGCGCTGTAATCGACGTACTTGCGAAATACAAATGGACGGGTCATCTCCAGCAGCTCGTCGCCTTCTGGACTTGGATTGACAATACGCGCTTTAATCCAGGCATAACGCTCCCATTCACGCCCATGCTGGCTCAGATATTTTTCCAAGGCTGCATGACTAATGGCTAGTGCTGAACCATCGCCCCAGGGACGCAGGCGCATGTCGACGCGGAATACAAAGCCATCCGCCGTGATCTGATCCAGCAAATGAATGAGTTTTTGTCCCCACAGGATGCAAAACTGCTGCACATCAATACATTTACGCCCATCAGTTTCACCCTGCTCATCGAAGGCAAAAATCAGGTCGATATCACTGGAAAGATTGAGTTCTTGGGCGCCGAGTTTCCCCATGGCAATGACAATCAGATCTTGGACTTTTCCGTTATAGCCGATTGGCTGGCCATACTTGGCAACGACCGGAATACGGGCAAAATCTTTCGCCGCACAGATGCACGCATCGGCAAAATCGGAGAGTTCTTGGGTGAGGGTAATGACATCGGTGAGTTGATTGGCATCCTGCCAGATCCAACGAAACATCAATCGAGCCCGCAAAATACGCATTGCGCGCATCCACGTTGCTTCATCGCTTATATTTAGGATGCAGTGCTGCACCAGCTGATCAATATATTCCCGACTGAGTGAGCCTTGAAACTGATCAATTGCATAATCCTGTTCCAGTAAACTCTGGTGATTGGCCAATACCTGTTCGGTATATTGGCTAGCTCTTAAGGTTTTCTGCAATTGTGCCGCATTCATCACTCAACTCTTCCCCTGAAACATTCTGCTTAGTTTTGACATACTCCCACCACTTTCACGATGTTCAAGTGGGGGATTCTAAAAGTAAAAGCTCTTAGGTGACTTCCTCACGGATTTCACTTGCTTTCTGCTTCGCAAGGCGACCTTTACCGCATCCACCCTCCACAGACAAAACGGTATGTCCTACCGCCAAAATATTGCGAGAAGCATTAATATCTGCATTCTCGCCAAAGCTACACTCGACACAACTAAAGTTTGCTTGAGTAAGCCTATTTTCTTTTGCAACGTGACCACATGAACTACAAGTCTGACTTGTATATTTAGGGTCAACTTTAACGAGTAAACCACCTCGCCATTGCTGTTTGTACACCAACATATTAACAAGCATTGACCAACCTTGATCCAGGATTGATTTATTTAAGCCGGACTTGGCTTTAACATTCTTTCCTTTTTTCTCGATTGAGCCTTTCGCTGACTTCGACATATTGGCTACTTTTAAGTCCTCAACTACGATCATTGCGTGGTTTTTGCTGAGCGTTGTGGTGACTTTGTGCAAGTAGTCATGCCGAATATTGGCAATATGATGGTGTAATGTATTGATCTTGAGATTCAGCTTTTTCCAATTTTGACTGAACTTGTTTTTCTTTCTCAGCTTGCGCTGAAGCCTAGCCAACTTTACTTGATTGGCCTTGAAACTATTGATCGGGTCGAATACTTGACCACTAGACGTTGTAATTAACTTTTTAACACCTAAATCAATGCCAACGGCTGATTTTGATGGGTGGACTGGTGCTTCTACTGTGTTTTCAGCACCAAATGACACATACCATTTCCCGACATGCTTTGAGATTGTGACGTTCTTAATCTCACCCACAATATTTTGTGATTTTCTGAATTTCACAACGCCAATGTCATTAGGTAACTTAACTTGGTTGCCTTTAACCCAACAATATCTGCCAAATTGAACAATACGAATGGAATCATAACCATCAGATTTCTTTTTGAATCGTGGCATAAGTGGTCTAAGTTGAACTTCACCACCATCGGATAATTTAAAAAATCGTGGCTTCTTAGCTCTAAATGGTTTTTGCTTTAACTTAGCTTGTTCCTTTTTGTTAAAAAACTTCCCCCAAGCATCACCAAGATCACGAACTTTTTGTTGGAGTGAAACGCCATTTGAGCTGTTTTCTAGAAAAGCACATTCAGGTTTTTTGCGTAATTCAGGAATTTTATTGACTAAATTAACTTTGTTGATTCGCTCATTATTAGCAAGCATCTCGAACGAAACAGCTAAAATTTGATTCCAAACAAAACGTGCAGAGCCAAGCAACTTGTTTAAAACAAGCTCCTGTTCCGCATTAGGCTCAAGCCTAAATTTGTACGCTTTGTTGATCTTCATTTCGCCTTAAATCTATTTAGATACAGAAACTTAATGCAAATTATTCTATCATATTGCACTAAAAAAAAGTCGTGAAATTCACCTCCACCCTAATGTTGGGTGGAGTCCTCTTTCACACTAAAGATAGCAGGAGTTTTGTCTCAGTGGGAATGTTTTAGTTTGAAATTTACCTTTTAAGATTGCTCGGCATGTACATCTTCAAGCACTAGCGCCTGATGATCATTGGTAACCATCGGCAAATGTACAGTAAAGGTCGTACCACGGCCCTCTTTGGAATCTACAGCAATTTGACCATGGTTCAGGTCAATAAAGCGCTTGCAGAGTACCAGACCCAAACCTACCCCTTTCTCTTCAGCTGTGCCTCTGACACTCACACCCAAAGTCGGTTTAAACA
Source organism: Acinetobacter sp. CIP 102136 (assembly GCF_000369685.1). Taxonomy (GTDB): domain Bacteria; phylum Pseudomonadota; class Gammaproteobacteria; order Pseudomonadales; family Moraxellaceae; genus Acinetobacter; species Acinetobacter fasciculus. The sequence goes on along the minus strand of NZ_KB850141.1, from coordinate 483,025 downwards.
GATTCTGCATCTGTTCTTCGGTCATGCCCAGGCCAGTATCCTGAATCGTAATCTTGACCTGCTCGCCTTCCATCTCTACAGCTAAAATCACTTTACCGCCTTGATTCACCGGGGTAAATTTAAGCGCATTCGACACCAGGTTTTGCAAGACAGAGGTAATCATGTTGATATCCGCATGTACCTTGATGTCTTCAGGAATATTATCGACCAGTTCGATCTTTTTATTTAAGGCCAAACTTTTCAGAACACCACATACAATCTTGCTGGACTGTTTCAATTCATAATTGATCGGATGATAAACAAAGCGCCCACCCTCTGCCATCGCCCAAGTCAGCAGGCTTTCCAGCAGGTTATAGGTCGATTGTGCATTATCATATAAATAATCCGCAATACTCTGAATACTGGATTCATCCAGTGTGTCACGTTCCTGTGCCAGTACTTCGGAAAAGCCGAGCAAGCCGTGAAACGGTGCACGCAGATCATGCGCAATAATCTGGAAAAATTTAGTTTTACTGAAATTTTGTGCGCATTGCTGCTCGTATAATTCTTTCAACTCAGTATGTTCTTGATTGAGCTGAATTCGAATCACTAAACTTTCAGCAAATTGTTTGATGGTGGCAATATCGTCCTGATCGAACAGTTCAGTCTGATCATCAAAGAAAATGACCTGTCCAAAAGACACACCGCTACTTGATTTTAAATTAAAGGCGACTAATCTCTGATGCGCTACACCGAGATCTTTCACATAATTTGACAATTCTGTATAAGCAGGATGCGTCTGGTCAATGACATCTGACTGTTGCAGATACGCAGGCAGATTCACTTCCTGTGGGGCGTGCAAGGCCCGAAAACCGCGCGGACAGCTGTACCAGATATAGGGTTCCGTGTGGAAGCCGATAATACTGGTTTTAACGTTTAAAACTTTACGGGCGATCTTACAAAAGGTGTCTAATAGGTTGTTGGAGGTATAGACACCTAAAATGAGAGATATACGGCACGAGCTTAATTGCTCCGTATTCTGACCGACCTCTAGCAGTTTTAGTTCCATGTCTGCCTCTCTGAATGTTTATGGAATATAGAAAACACTGCCGACCAAATTCATACAATCAATAACAAAGATTCTATATTTACTCAACGATGAAAACTCACCTATAGGTTAAAGGATTTGTTAACCTGTTTCTATCCAGATACATTCTTAACCGCAAAGCACTGATATTTAATTGATTAAGAATAACTTGAAAATTTACTATTCGAAAAAAACCTACATAAGTATTTGAAATTAATATATCTCACCTAAAATAAGCATGTTTATTTGTATTTACTGTAACACACTATTGACTAAAAAATACCCACTATAGCTTTTTACTCTATTTGGAGTAAAAGCTAATGATTTTTCAATTATATAACTTGACCTTATGATTAAAAAGAAATTTTATATCAGGTCTCATCTATCTAATAACACTCAGAATTATTTTTTAATTTTTAAAACTATCTTAACAATTCCAGTCTACGAAATATTTAAATATCAGGATATTGACTAAAAACAGGCCAAAAAAGCCACTGAGAATTGTAAAGATTTTACATTCATTAACAAATTAATTGCAGAAATTTTGTATTTTTTATCATCAATGCAGTTTTAGAAGCTGGAATAGTAATATTAAGATAGACCACTTATAGACTATGCATGTCCAAGTCAAACCAATCAGTTCAAAACAGCTATAAAAAAGCGGCCTAAAAAAGACCGCCTTTTTACATGGCTGCTTAATTGTCAGAAATCAACGCCACTTGCTGTACATAGTTAAACAGCTTTAATTTAGAAGCATTCACTTCTTCTTCAGGTGCTTGATTCTTTAAATCACGGTGTACCCGAAGATAATGTTGACGTAAGGTATGACGCTCTGTCGCATTATAGGTTTTGGTAAATTCATTGATGGCTGGATCACCATCTTTGACAATTCGATCCACCCAACGCTGTAATTGAGCTGTCTTTTTAAGACCTTGTTTAGGTGTTAAATAAGACAAAATTACCGTTTCATTTTCATTGCGTAATAATTTACCAATCCGTGAAAATTGACGGCGACGTGCTTCATGCGAACTAATTGCCTGCACATCAAGTAAGGCGTCAATCAAACGCTCATCTACGGGTAGGTTTTTAATTTGTTTAGCGCTCAGCTCTGCAAGCTGCGCACCTAAAGCAGCCATACGCTGGACTGCTTTTTTCTGTTCGGTCTTACTTGCGCGTCCCTCTAAAGAATCAAAATCTTCTTCAGTTAAACTGTTCGGTCGACGTGCCACGATTAATCTGCCTCATAAAATTTTGCTGCAAATAGTGCCTGAATTTCAGATAAGGCTTTGTCCTCGTCTGCTCCTTCAATCACTAAGCGTAAAGTTGTTCCTTTGCCTGCACCAAGCATGAGCAATGACATGATATTTTTGGCATCTACCAATTTGTCAGCCTTGCCAATCCGAATACTGGAACGAAATTTGGTGGTAACTTCTATCAGTTTACCAGATGCGCGTGCATGTAAACCCAATTTATTAATTACGTCAACTGTCGTATCAATCATGACCAGTGCTTCATTTCTCGATGGAGGACTTGAATAGACCATTTTGCCTCAAGGGCTTTTTTTAGTCTATCCACAATATAAACAGAACGATGCTGACCACCGGTACAACCTATCGACACGGTCATATAATGACGATGCCCTTCGGCAAAGGTCGGCAACCACTTGTCCAGAAAATGATACAGATCATTGAACATGTCCTCGACCTGATCGCTCTTTTGTAAAAACGCCTGCACCGGCTGATCTAGCCCTGAAAATTTGCGCAGTTCCAGTTCCCAATGCGGATTTGGCAAATGCCGGACATCAAAGACATAATCGGCATCCAGTGGAATGCCATGCTTATAACCAAAGGATTGCAGAATCAGGATCAGGTTATCGGCCTGTCCCAGCTTGGACAATAAGGTATGTTTCAGGTCATGTACGCTTTTATCGGTAGTATCGATATGAACTGTAGAACGCAACTGAATCGGCATCAACAGGATTTTTTCTTCCTGAATGCATTGATTCAGACTTTTAAAGCGTGACGCCAGAGGATGCGGCCGACGCGAAGCACTAAAGCGGGCAATCAGCTCCTGATCCTGCGTGGTCAGATAGATAATATCGACCGAACCATGCTGTTGCAGCTGCTCAAATACATGATCAAATTCTTGTAAATCTGCCCGGGTACTGCGCACATCGACGCCCAGCGCCAACTGTTCCAGATTATTTTCACTGTCCAGTTTGGCCACGATTTCGGGAAGCAATGCCAAAGGCAGATTATCAATACAGTAATAACCCAGATCTTCAAGCACCTGTAATGCAGATGATTTCCCCGAACCAGATTGTCCCGTGACGATTAAAATGCGCTTCATGCATGCTACCCTTTCATCTTAGCCGGCAGTGTATTTAACCTGCAGGTTATCGATCAGACGTGTATTCCCCAACTTTGCAGCTATAAATAACACAAGATCTTGATTAAACGTATGAATTTTTTGTAATTCTGGAGTTCTGGCTTCAATATAATCCACTACAAATCCAGCATCGGTTAAAGTCTGGCGAAGCTCCGCCAATACCGTATCCAGTTCCACGCCTGCCTGTAATTGCTGTTCAGCCTTTTGCAAGCTTTGATAAATGACCGGTGCGATTGCACGATGCTCTTCGCTTAAATAACCATTGCGCGAACTTAAAGCCAGGCCATCTTCTGCACGGGCAATCGGCACACCAATTACTTCCAGTGGAATATTCAGATCTTGTACAAACTGACGAATGACCGCCAATTGCTGATAATCTTTCTGGCCAAAGAAGGCGTAATTCGGCTGTACGATGTTAAACAATTTAGTCACCACCACCGCCACACCATCAAAATGACCGGGACGCTGTAAACCGCATAAATCATTGGTAATGTCAGAAACACTGATATTGGTCAGACGCGGTTTTTTACCATACATTTGCTCAACCGTCGGCGCAAAAACGATGTCACAACCGACCTCTGCCAAAAGCTGCTGGTCCTGCTCAAGCGTGCGCGGATAGCTATCAAAATCTTCATTGGGTCCAAACTGGATCGGATTGACAAAGATACTGACCACCACTACATCACACAACTTACGCGCTTCACGCACCAGGTTTAAATGCCCCTGATGCAGATTGCCCATGGTCGGTACAAAACCGATAATCTTGCGACTGGTACGCGCCGGATTTAAGGATGCCGCTAAGCCCTGAATAGTGGTTTCTGTTTTCATCTTACAATTCAACCTGAAAAGTTTGTTCTGGTGCCGGGAAAGATCCATCTAAAACTGCAGCATGGTAGGCTTTAAAAGCATCTAGAATGGCGGTCGCACCCGATTGTTCTTGCATAAAATTACGTACAAATTTTGCAGTGTGGCCAAAGGTCAGGCCCAACATATCCTGAACCACCAATACTTGTCCGTCAGTGGCTGCACCCGCGCCAATGCCAATCACCGGAATCTGCGGAAACAGTTCGGTGATTTCCTGGCCAAGCTGTGCCGGTACGCATTCGAGTAACAATAGTGCAGCACCCGCCTCTACTACTGCTTTACAGTCCGCAATGAGCTGATCGGCCGCTTCACGAGTACGAGCTTGCAGCTTATAACCGCCAAACACATGTACCGACTGCGGAGTAAGACCCAAATGCACACACACCGGAATGCCGTTACGTGTCAGCACTTGCACGGTTTCTGCCAACCATGCGCCGCCTTCCATCTTGACCATTTGCGCGCCGGCCTGCATCACGGTTTTCGAGCTTTGCAAGGCATCATTCAAGGTGGCATAGCTCATAAATGGCAAGTCAGTCATGATAAAGGCATGCTGGTTACCACGGCGTACCGCAGCCGTATGATAAGCCATATCTGCAACCGTAACCGGCAAAGTCGAATCACGACCCTGAATTGACATTCCCAGAGAATCGCCAATTAAAATGCTGTCCACTTCGGCAATTTCCATGGCTTTGGCCATACTGGCATCATAGCAAGTCAGACATGAAAATTTGCGTCCATCTGCTTTAAAGCGTCTTAAATCACTCAGACTGACCATGAAAATGTTCCTCTATGCTTGAAAGTTCTGTCGAAACTACCATCACTTAAAAATTAAATATTTGCCCAGTTGCTGTCATCGAGTACCGCAAGGGTCGACTGTTTGACGATGTCCAGGTCTTTTAATCTGTGTCCATGAACCTGTATTTCAGGATCAATATCCAGAAGTGGAATCAGGACAAAATCACGCTCTAACACCCCGACATGCGGCACGGTAAGACGATCATTTTGAATGTGCTCATTGCCGTAGATTAGTAAGTCCAGATCCAGTGTACGTTCGCCCCAATGACGTAAACGTACCCGACCTGCGTCCTGCTCAAAGGCTTGCAAACGATCCAGCAAGCTTAAAGCGGCCAGATCGGTATTTAACTGCACCACTGCATTCAGATAGTTCGGCTGATCCTGTGGTCCCATCGGTGGACTTTGATACAGATTCGAAGTTTTCACCTGCCCCAAGGTCGCCAGTTTCTGTACAGCTTCTGCCAGAATCTGGCGTGAATCACCCAGGTTACTGCCCAGGCCAATATACGTCACGATCATTGTGTTGGCCCAAATACCACCTGACTCAGATCACGTTTCACCCGCTTACGTTTCATAATCGGATGATCTAGGCCAATTTCACCACTGGCACTGGCTGCTACATGCGACAGAGGTTTCACCTTGTCTTCAAACTTGGCTTTGCGCACTCGACGATTGCGTGGTTCAGGTTCATTTACCAACGGTTCAATCTCGGTGAGATCTTGCTGCTGGGTCAATTTCTGTTCCAGATGTTCTTCTTGACTCGCCTTGCGACGGCTCTTGGCACGCTGACGGTTATACTGGCTAATGGCCCGTTCTTTCTCGTCACCGCTCATTTGCTGGTAAGCATCCCACCAGCTGCCCATGCCTTGTGCAGTTGCATCGCCTGATTTTTCACGCAGCAGCAAAAAGTCAAAGCCGGCACGGAAACGCGCATGGCTGGACAAGGCCTCGATTTGCTGTGGTTTTGGATTCAACAAACGAGTCTGCATTTCCCAGACTTCACGAATAAAGGTTTCCGCAAAACGTGGAATAATGGTACGAGTCGCCTGACGTTTTAACACGTCCAGACCAGCTTGGGCACGAGCTTCGGCGGCTACCACGCCTTTATTTAGATAGAATTCACAACGCTCGAGGAATGGCTGCCACAACAATACCGCATAGAAAAAGGCCGGGTTGATGGTCTTGCCGATAGAAATACGCTGATCGGTATTTTTCGCAGCGCGTTCCATAAATGGCGTAATTTCAGGCTTGATATCTGCAAATAACTGCTGCCAGATCCCAAAATCGATCAGCATTGGCAAGACACGATTCAGGTGTCCCATGGTAAACAGTTTCTGTGATTCATCATAAAGTCGATGTGGAGAAACATCACGCAGCAACTGGGTCATTTCCGGCGTAAAGACATCCAGAATCGCTTCATCAATATTAAAGTTCAGCTTGGCGGCAAAACGTAGGGTTCGCAGCATCCGCACTGGATCTTCTTCAAATCTTAAAGTCGGATCGCCGAGTAAGCGTAAGGTTTTGCTGTGAATATCATCCACTGCATTGCAGAAATCCAGCACAATACCTTTACGCGGCTGGTAGTACATTGCATTGATGGAGAAATCACGACGGGCAAAATCCTGCTCGATGCTGCCCCAGTTGTTATCACGCAGAATCATTCCCGCGGCCGAGGTCACTGCTTTTTTTGGTGGTGCACGAAAGGTTGCCACTTCAACCAGTTCCCGCCCTGAATAGACATGCGCCAGTTCGAAACGTCGTCCGATAATTCGACAACGTCGTCCGAAAACTTCCTTGACCTGAGCCGGGGTTGCATTGGTAACTGCATCGAAATCTTTAGGATTCAAACCTAACATCAGATCTCGAACACCACCACCCACGATATAAGCTTCATAGCCTGCCTTGTTTAAGGCATCAATCACATCGAGAATATAAGAAGGTAATTGAGCGGTTGATAAACCACATTTTGACGCGCGCAAAGTTTGCAAAAGACGCTGTCTCCTACGTCTGAACGTAAAATTCTAAGATGACGCTAATCATATCGCTTACACGCCTAAAGGGCAATTTGATTATGTCAATCCTGCGAGTCAAATCAATCAGCTAGTCATGATCCATGCTGTCGCCTTACAAGGCCAATTTGGCCTTGTTTTTGGCAAACAATGCCGGCCCAATGCCTTTGACCAGCTGGATCTCTTCAATGCTTTTGAATTTTCCGTTTTTTTGCCGATGTTCAATAATGGCTTCAGCCTTTTTTTGACCAATACCATTTAGCTGCTGTAATTGCTCCACAGTTGCATTATTCAAACTGATTTTATCAGCAGCAGAAGATGCCGATAATGCAGGCTTCGCCAGATAGTGATTGCTTTCTGATGAAGCCGTGGAGGCAGCTTTTTTCTTCAGGCGAGCGTCATGTTGCTGTTGCTGGGTCTTCCATTCCATATAATCGGTCGCAGTCGCATGCACAGTTCCGATAGAAATAAAGCCCAGCCAACAACTTAAAAGAAGACTAATCCACGTTGGACCGATTTGATAAGGTATTTTTTTCATGTGCTGCTCTTTGTTTTAATTCTAATTTAGCCTGTTCCCAGAGCTGATCAAGTTCAGCCAGTGACAGCTTTTCCAGGTCTAATTGTTGTCGTTCTGCCTGATCTTCCATTAAGGCAAAGCGGGTCCGGAATTTATGGATCGTCCCCAATAATGCCATCTCGCTGGAGATGCCAAGTTTACGACCAACATTCACCAGAGAAAATAAGCAGTCGCCAAATTCTTCCTGTATTTCATCGGAATTTTGTCCGGCTACCGCTTCTTTTAATTCAGCCAGTTCTTCTTCCAGCTTGGCATAAGCACCCGCCATGTCCGGAAAATCAAAACCAATTTTGGCGACATTTTTTTGAATTTCATCAGCCTGCGCCAAAGCCGGTGCATGTTTAATATCATCCAGACGTGAACGCGGCTTGCCCTGCTTTTCTTGCTGTTTGATTTCTTTCCATAGCTCAGACACATCTTCCGGACTCATTTTTGCAAATTGTTCAGCCTGAAATACATGCGGATGACGGCGAACCAGTTTATCGGTAATGGCCTGCACCACATCCTGAAAATCGAAAGCCCCCTGCTCGCTGTACATTTGCGACTGGAACACCACCTGTAGCAGCAAATCACCTAGCTCATCGCGGACATCGTCGACTTTTCCAGAGCGGACTGCTGCTTCGACTTCATAAGCTTCCTCAATCGCATATTTGGTCAGAGATTCGGGGGTCTGCTGCTGATCCCATGGACATTTTTCACGTAATTCACGCATGACCTTGAGTAGTTGTTCCATATTCAAAAACCTCTTTTTTACCAAATAGTCGCGTCAATCTGCCAGTTCCTTGTTATGCTCAAAAAAAAGACAATAAGGAGATCAGGCACATGCACAGTATATTGATTAGTGGTGCAGCACAAGGAATTGGTGCCGCGACGGCCACCCTATTTTACCAGCACGGCTACAAGGTGGGCATTTATGATGTTCAGGTGGAACAGGCAGAACAACTGGCCCAGCAACTGGGCGAACATGCCAAAGCCGGTTTTCTCGATGTAGCTGACTATGCTTCTTGGGAAACAGCTTTAGCCGAATTTTCAGCTTGGGCAGGTGAAATCAATATTCTGGTCAATAATGCCGGGATCCTATATTCAGGGCCTTTTGAAGATACTACTATTGATGCACATCACCGGACTCTGGATATTAATGTCAAAGGGGTCATGAACGGCTGTCATGCCGCTTTCCCTTATTTAAAAGAATCTTCATTTGCCCGCATCATTAATCTATCTTCCGCTTCGGCGATTTATGGCCAGGCCGATTTAAGCAGTTATTCCACCAGCAAGTTTGCAGTGCGTGGCCTGACTGAAAGTCTGGATATTGAGTGGCAACCCTATGGGATTCGAGTCTTGGATGTCATGCCGCTTTTCGTCAGTACGGCCATGGTCAAAGATATGCAGGCAGAAAGCATCAAAAAGATGGGCGTACATTTAAAAGCAGAAGATGTTGCACAAGATATTCTGAAACTGGCAGAACTCAAAGATTCTATCTGGCAAGCAACGCATCATCTGGTTGGTTTCAAAAGCCAGTTTTTATTTCATTTATCGCGAATGAGTCCGCAATTTGTGAATCGGCTGAGTAACCTGCTCATTTCCAGAAAATAAAAAATATTCGGATTGATTTTGTTTTAGACAGTGTGATGAATCTGGATCACTGGAAATCTCAACCCTTTGCAGGAATGCTCACTTTGCCAGGCCACGGTGAGCATACAGCCAGCAACAGAATAATTTTGATAAGCATAGACGCCAATCTCTGGATGTTCGCAGCGTCCGCCATTTTGTTCAGGATGGATATTGGTATTGAGTTCATTCAGGTTGATCCGGATTCCCAAGCCTGATGCCTTTAACACCGCTTCTTTGGTGGTCCAGACTTTAAACCAGTATTCAGGATCATAATCCAGCACTTGCCACTTTTTAAGTTCTTCGGGATGAAAGGCATGTTGTGCCAAAGCTTCAAAACGGACTTTACGATTCAGTTCTTCAATATCAATTCCTAAGTTCTGAACTTGCTTGCTCGTGGCCAAGGCGTAGAAATTTTGACTATGACTATGATTAAAACTGAAATCCGGATAGTCCTTTAAATAAGGCTTGCCAAAATTCGTCCGCACCACCTGCTGATCACTAACTGACAATTCAAAAGATTGAGATAAAAGCTGATTGCGCAAAAATGCCACTTCGCTTTTCCGTTCGGCAACCTGGGTTTTGCGGTCTGACAATTGATAACAAGTCAGATCAGAAAGTTGATGCAGATGAATTTGAATCAGCCGAGCCACATTAATCCATTAAAAAGATGTCAATTGATTTGAGTGTAAAAGAATTTACACTTTTATTGGGAGAGAAATTCATTATTTTCTCAAAACAAAAAGCCCGCTTTACGCAGGCTTTTTATCCGAAAAATTTAAACTATAAAATTAACGCTTAAATTTCTTCTCGGCTTTTTTGAACTTCTGTACATAACGACGTTTACGTGCAGCTGCACGCTCATCCACTTGAGACTTACGGCCTTCAAACGGGTTTTCAGAAGTTTTAAACTCGATTTTAATCGGTGTACCTTCAAGCTTGTACACTTTACGGAACACATTTTCCAGGTAACGACGATAATCCGCAGGGGTTTTATCCACTTTGTTTCCGTGAATAACGATCGTTGGCGGATTTTGTCCACCCATATGCGCATAACGCATTTTAATACGACGACCCTGAACCATCGGCGGTTGGTGGGCATCTGTCGCATCATTTAAAATCTGGGTGATTTTTGCTGGTGATACTTTCAAACGAGATGAATCATAAGCACGGTGAATCGATGGATAAAGATCGCCCACGCCCGTTCCATGCAATGCAGAAATCAAATGCACTTTGGCCCATGGAATAAAATCGAAGCGACGCTCTACATCAAGCTTACATTGCTTACGATCATATTCAGTCATGTTATCCCATTTATTGACTGCAATAACCATGGCACGACCCGCTTCAAGTGCATAGCCAATCAAATGCAAATCCTGCTCAACAATACCATCACGCGCATCAACCACAACAACAATGACATTAGCATCTTTCATTGCCTGTAAAGTTTTAACAATCGAGAATTTCTCAATCATTTCATCAACTTTACCTTTACGGCGCACCCCGGCAGTATCAATCAGGGTGTATTGACGGCCATCACGCTCGAATGGAATATAAATCGAGTCACGTGTTGTACCCGGCTGGTCAAATGCCACCACACGCTCTTCACCGAGCAAGCGGTTCACCAGCGTTGATTTACCTACGTTCGGACGACCAATAATCGCTAAACGCAGACCCGTATTTTTGTCATGCTCTTCCGGATTTTCATCTTCCGGTACATCAGCAAGTACGTCTTCCAACATCTGCTGAACACCACGACCATGGCTGGCTGCCACTTGTAACGGCTCGCCCATACCCAGTTTGTAGAATTCAACCAGGGCAGCTTCAGCATGTACGCCATCAACCTTGTTGGCCACCAGAAAGACTTTTTTGCCTAAAGTACGTAATTCACGTGCAATCTGTTCATCGGAAGCCAGTAGTCCGGCACGCGCATCAACCACAAAAATAATAATGTCGGCTTCATGAATGGCAGTCTTGGATTGCTCTGCCATGTAGGAGTCAATCCCACCTTCATTTTCGCCAATACCGCCAGTATCGACCACAATGAAAGATTTATTTTGATAGGTAGCATCGCCATATTTACGGTCGCGTGTCAGACCTGCGAAGTCTGCCACCAATGCGTCACGGCTCTTGGTAATCTGGTTGAACAGCGTTGATTTTCCGACGTTCGGACGACCAATGAGCGCAATTACGGGTTTCATAGAGTAACCTTTATTCAATATCAGGCGTCAAAGTGGCCTGAACATCAGAAAGCATAGGAAGATATAAGGGGGAAATACCCTAAATAAAAACACGGGGCATTGATTTTTCAATCACCCCGCGTTCACAAAATACGGTTGTGGCTAGTTTAGCATAAGGCTCGTTAAAATTAACGGTTCTGCCAAATGCTTAATGCGCCCTTGCGTGTGGAAACATACAGCTGGTTGTCGATGACGCGTAAGCTACGTACTTCCCCAGAGGTTTTCGAACGACCAGTAATCTGTCCGGTACGCGGATCAATCAGGTGCAAGACACCATCCAGATCACCGACTACAAGATCAGTACCCAGCATCACCGGATTACTTAACTTGCGATTCAGCAACTGGTCATTTTCCCAAAGCGGTTGACCCGAGGTAATTTCAAAGGCTTTGATTTTGCCATCGGTTTGCGCCACAAATACACCATTGCCCACAACTTCTGGACGCTGGATACTGCTGGCATCTTCACTCCAGACCACCTGTTGTGAAGCTAAATCCAGCACAGTCACCTGACCTTGATAACTGGTGGTCACCACAAACTGGCCTGCAACGACCGGTTCCCCGTCAATATCAACCAGACGCTGGATATCAGAACGCCCATCCGACACTGCGACACGACGCTGTAATTTTGGCACACCGCTTAAGGCATCCAGTGCATAGATATAAGCATTGGAAGATGCAATCAGTACATTACGAGCATCTAATGCAACAGGTGCAGCCATGCCACGCAGGCTGAATTGTACATTAGGTAAGTTATAAGTCCAAACTTGCGCACCCGTCGCAATTTCATGCGCATATACGGTGCCGTCATTGCTGACACTAATGACCCGCCCTGCATGAATCAGTGAAGGCGCCAGTAAAGCACCCGTCAATTGCGCAGTCCATTTCTGCTCGCCGGTTTGTTGATCTAGCGCAAACAGCTGACCTTTCTGGTTGCCGACGACAACAAGACCTTCGGCAGCTTCAACGCCAGAACTTAAATTGTCTTTGCTGACTTTCTTCTGCCACAGACGCTGTTTGCCTTTAAATGCAGACACTTCGCCTTTCGGGTCAATCGCAAAGACCACGCCATTGTCTGCATCCAGACGTAAACGCAACGGATCAGCAGCATCTGTTGACGCCACACTGGTGGAAAATACAGGGACCAGGGTTTTGGCTTGGGTCAGTTTTGGAAGTGGATTCGGTTTTACTTCTGGAACTTTAGTGGTTTTACCTGCACAGCCAGCCAGTGCAAGCGTTAAAACAGTCAAGGCACAGGTAATTTTGTATTTTCTATTCATGCAGCTTCTTCCGCTTGTGTTTCTATAATTGGGCGTTCGATTTCTGGATCATCGACTAACACGCCTACGCTTTCGAGCTTAATTTGTAAAATCTGACGTTCTTCTTTACGTTCAATCAAAGCATCCCATGCACTTTGATATACTTTTTTCGCATTTTCAATATCATTTTTGGCAACATAGATATCGCCACATGCTTCATCGGCAGTTGCTTTAAATGCAGGTTCAGTCACTGCTTCTAAAGTTTTCAATGCAGCATCATATTTTTTCTGTGCCAGTTGCGCATAGGCCAGACGAAGTTTAACCACCTGAACCAGGCCTTTATCATCTACTTTCGAGTTTTCAACTTTCTGTAGTGCTTTCTCGGCCGCAGCATAATCTTCTTTGTCATAAGCCAGTTTCGCCATGACTAACTGGGTTTGAATCGCCTGAGCTGAGTCAGGCGCTTCCTTGACAATTTTGTCCGCAGTTTCAGACAGCTTGGCAAAACCATCACCTTTCGATGCCTGTGCATCATCCATCAACTGCTGAACCTTGGCAGTGTGCATTTGCGACTCTGCCAGGTTTTTCTTCTGCCAATATTCCCATCCAAAAAAGGCAATCAGCGCAATTAAAATCCCGGTAATCATCGAAGAACCATATTTCTTCGTAAAGGATTTTAAGCTTTCAAACTGTTCATCACCACTCATTGCGCTCATGAGATTACCCTTTTCCTAATGTTTTATCGATTATTTTGAAGAAATTTTAGTACTAAAAAATGCAACGAAGTCCGTAAATGGTACATTCGATTGCTCTGCGGTTGCCAGCTCTTTCACAGTAAACGCCTGAGCTTCCAGTTCACGTTCACCCAAAATCGCCGCATACAAAGCACCGGCTTGATCAGCCTTTTTCATTTGCGATTTCATTGAACCCTGTGAGCCTACTTTCAGACGAACCTGACTGCCTGCTGCTTCAAGCTGATCACGGATCTGCTCCGCAATGACCAAAGCTTTACCTTGAGAAGCCGGTTCAGCCACCAGGAATACTTCACAATCACGTGCCCGGGTATTGTCTTCAACCTGTTCAAGCAGAAGCAATAAACGCTCGATCCCCATAGCAAAACCGACCGCAGGGACAGACTGATCTGCCTTTCCTTTAAGTTGACCCACTAGACCGTCATAACGGCCACCGGCACAAACTGTACCTTGTGAACCCAAGTGAGTTGTGGTCCATTCAAAAACAGTTTTGTTGTAGTAATCCAGACCACGTACCAGTTTTTGATTGATCACGAAGCTTACGCCTGCATCAGTCAAATACTGCTGTAACTGGGCAAAATGCGCCAGCGTTTCTTCACCCATAAAATCATGAAGTTTCGGTGCATTTTCCAAGATGCTTTGTGTTTTGGCATCTTTAGAATCCAGAATACGCAATGGATTCGTGGTCAGACGGCGCTGAGAATCTTCATCCAGATCCGCTTTATGCGACTCCAGGAATTCAACCAGTGCCGCACGATATGCTGCACGCTCATCCGACTCACCGAGTGTATTTAACTCAAGCTGAACCTTGTCTGCTACACCCATACGTTTCCACAGACGCGCCGTCATCAAAATCAGTTCTGCGTCCATGTCCGGAGTCGCAACACCAAAAGTTTCCACACCAAACTGGTGGAACTGACGGTAGCGGCCTTTTTGCGGTTTTTCATAACGGAACATTGGGCCGATATACCAGACGCGAGGCGTCGCACCGCGCAGCAGGTTATGCTCCAGCATGGCACGTACGCAACCCGCCGTCCCTTCAGGACGTAACGTCAACGACTCAGGCGGATTACCCTTGTCGAGGAAGGTATACATTTCTTTTTCAACGATATCGGTTGCATCACCGATCGAACGTTTAAACAAATTAGTCTGTTCTACGATAGGCAAACGAATTTGTTGATAGCCATAGGCATCCATCAAACCGGATAGATGCTGTTCAAGACGTCTCCAAGCTGGGGTTTGCGTTGGGAGAATGTCATTAAAACCTTTGATTGCGACGATTGAACTCATGATCTACTCAGGAAAACTTGTACGAATAATTTCTTTAGATTTAGCTTCTTCAAGCTCGGTAACACGTTGACGAACCATGGTTTCGATTTCATCAACCAATTGATTCGTGTCAATTAAATGGCTCTTCTCACCATTACGGTACACTAGTGAACGTGGTGCTGCACCCACTACACCGATATCCGCTTCTTTGGCTTCGCCCGGCCCATTGACCTTACAGCCAATGACCGAGACATCCATTGGGGTACGAATATCTTCTAAACGCTCTTCAAGTTGCTGCATCACGGAAATCACATTAAATTCCTGACGTGAACAGCTTGGGCAGGCAATGAAGTTAATCCCGTTTGAGCGCAGACCCAGCGATTTCAGAATATCAAAACCGATTTTAATTTCTTCTTCAGGCTCAGCAGCTAAGGAAATACGCATGGTATCCCCAATGCCTTCCATCAGCAGGCCGCCCAGAGCGATGGCAGATTTAACCGAACCGGTACGGTAAATACCCGCTTCTGTGACACCCAGATGGAGCGGATTATCAATTTGCTGTGACAGCAAACGATACGCATCCATGGTCAGGAACACATTCGATGCTTTGACTGAAATTTTGAATTCCTGGAAATCCAGACGGTCTAAAATATCGATATGGCGCATCGCAGATTCAAGCAAAGCCTGGCCAGTCGGCTCACCATATTTCTTTTGAATATCTTTTTCCAGTGAACCGGCATTGACACCGATCCGCATGGAAATATCGTTATGACGTGCTGCGGCCACAACTTCACGAATTTTCGCTTCAGAACCGATATTGCCCGGGTTAATCCGCAGACAATCTGCACCCAAATCCGCAACTGCCAAAGCAATTTTATAATCGAAGTGAATATCGGCGACCAAAGGTACATTGACCTGCTTGCGAATTTCACCAAATGCCGCCGCGGCTTCCATGGTAGGTACAGAAACCCGCATGATGTCTGCACCGGCATCTACACAGCGCTGAATCTGTGCAACCGTAGCTGCTACATCACAGGTTTCAGTATTAGTCATCGACTGGATACTGATTGGTGCATCACCACCCACATAAACTGAACCCACACGAATTTTACGTGTTGGACGACGTTTAATTGGATTTACGATCATCGTTCTGCTCTACTCTTGATCTATTAAGGTGATAAACGGAATTCTGCTTTTCCGTTCACAGTGTAGGGTGACAATGAAATATTTTCATTATTTAAACTGAGTGATACAGCCGATGCATCATCCAGACGAATCTGGAATGGCGCTTCACCATTCAGCTGCAAGCTCGATGCCTGACGGCCAGTTGCCAGAACATTACCCGCCGAGTCGACAATATGCACCGAAGTCGGACGGTTAAAATCAAGTTTCAGCTGATCACCGGAAAGTGCGGCACCTGTATCCAGATTCAGAATCTCGACATTAGAAGCGCCTACTCCAGAGACTTCACTGCTATTTTGTGAATTACTACTTGACCAGTTCTGAATCATGGCAAACAGTGCACCCAAAATCAGCAGCAATACCAGCGTAATAAAAATGCGCTTTAACCACTTACGATTGCGGTCCCGCTTAGACCCTGGCAATTTCCCCATAATTTTAATAGGAGAATTGTTCAGGGCATGGTTCGGCAGCAGCCCGGTATCATTGGTATAAATTTCATCAAAACGCTGAATAATACTAGACGCATCTACACCCAGAAATTTGGCATAAGTCCGGTAATAACCTTTGATAAAGGTTGCTTCAGGCAAAGACTTATATTCGTCCTGTTCCAGTGCAGTCAGGGTTTTGACCGGGATGTTCAGCTCTTTCGCTACATCTTCCAGATTGCGCTGCTGATTGATACGAATCTGGCGCAAGTACTCGCCCGGACGTTGAATATTTCCTAACGCATTTGGAGCTACGCTCGAATGATTCGATGGTGAATTAGGATTTACTTCCATACGGCCTCAGTACTGTACTGTAATTGCAAATAACGTTGGTATTCCTGGCTTTCAGGAAAAAGTGCACGTAACTGGTTGACCAATACCTGCATACCCAACTGATCACCCCCGGCACGCGCAGTGCGAATGCCGACCCAGAGCGCACGGGCACCCTGATTTTTCTGTCCCACACCACGCACAAACTGTTGATACATTTGTGTCGCCGCCGGGAACTGCTGGTTCAAATAAAATATTTCTGCCAACTCTAACATTGAAATATAAGAATCGCGATTGGCTTGCAGCGCCTGTTTGAATGATTTTTCAGCATTTGCTGTATCACCCAGTTTCAGGTAAATCCGCCCCATATTTTCCAATGCACGGAATCGCTGATCATAACCCAACGTGGCACCAGCAATTTGAAACTGCTCGATCGCATCATTATAGCGTTCAAGCTGATATAAATAAGTGCCGTAATTATTTCGCGCCTGTGCATTTTTCGGATCTGCCGAAATCGCACGCTTGAAATAATGATCTGCTTTTTCGAGATTAAGCTTGCTACCTTCCTGCTGCAATAGCACGCCCATCATCATATTCGCTTGAGAATCACGCGGACTGCTTTCAAGTGCCTGATCCAGCGCACGTTTAGCTGCATCCAGGTCACCTGTTCTCAAATATTCTACCGCCAATTGGGTACGGACTTTGGTGGCCTTTTCAGGGTCTTTCTGACCCAGATCTGGCGTCTGACACGCGACTAAAACCAAAGACACACATACTGTTGAAATCAAAGCAAACTTAGATGTTAGATTTCTCAACTGGCGACCTCTTATTATCCTTGTGAGCGCATGATCTCATTCGATTGCGCAATTTTCTTTTTCCACTGTTCCGCACGACGGGTGCGGTCAGCAACTTGTCCAACTAACTGTCCGCACGCGGCATCAATGTCATCACCGCGTGTCTGACGAATCGTACACACAAAACCGGCATCAGACAAAGTTTTTTGGAAAGAAATAATCCGGTTGCGGCTTGAGCGGCCATATGGCGCATGCGGGAACGGATTAAAAGGAATCAAATTAATCTTGCTTGGCAAATTCTTCAATAGCTTAATCATTTGCTGAGCATGTTCAGGATGGTCATTCACGCCATCTAACATCACATATTCAATCGTCACATGTTTACGTGAACTTTCATTCCCGTCTTTGGCAATGTAACGCTGACATGCAGCAATCAGCTGCTCAAGCGGATATTTTTTATTGATCGGCACCAGCTCGTTACGCAGTTCATCATTTGGCGCATGCAATGAAATAGCCAGCGCCACGTCAATATCTTTGACCATCTGATCGATTTTTGGTACCACACCAGAAGTCGATAAAGTCACACGACGTTTTGACATGCCGTATGCAAAGTCATCCAGCATAATACGCATTGAATTCAATACTGCATCGTAGTTGAGCAATGGCTCGCCCATGCCCATCATCACCACGTTCGTGACTGAACGTTCACGCTCAAGTACCGGCACATCTTCCATATAGGAATAGTTCGCCATCCAGAGCTGACCGATAATTTCGGCTTGAGTCAAATCACGCTGGAAACCCTGTTTACCGGTTGAGCAGAATGAACAGTCCAGTGCACAGCCCACTTGTGAAGAAATACACAAAGTGCGACGTAAACCACTGCGATGTTCAGCAGGAATCAATACGGTTTCGACGAGGGAACCTTCACCGTCGCCAACACGGAATACCCATTTACGGGTACCATCTTTAGAATAGTTTTTATGCACCACTTCAGGCGCTTTAATTTCACAAATCTTTTCCAGTTTTTCACGCAGTTTGCCGGAAATATTGGTCATTTCAGCAAAATCAGTCACAAAGAACTGGTGAATCCATTTCATTACCTGCCCGGCACGAAACTTCTTCTCACCCATGTCCTCAAAGAATTTTTCCATTTGCGGACGTGACATGCCAAGTAAATTCACTTTCTCGACAGTATTTGCCTGTGCTGGAGCGGATGGAGTGTGTTGCTGTGGCTCAGAAACTGCTGATACAGCGACTGCTTCAGTACTCATGTGTATTACCTAAACCATGTCTAAAGATGAAAGGAGAAGCTCAATATGTGAGCAAAGAATTATTCAGAGAATAAAAAAACCAGATAAGTATAATAACACTTATCTGGCTTGAATACTGCGAATTAACGAGTACGTGGAGCAATCTCAGTTTGAGCGAAGAAGTAGTTAACTTCACGATCAGCAGATGCTACAGAGTCAGAACCGTGAGCAGCGTTTTCATCGATGCTTACAGCGAAATCTGCACGGATAGTACCAGGAGCAGCTTCTTTAGGATTCGTCGCACCAAGGATGTCACGGTGAGCAAGAACAGCGTTTTCGCCTTCAAGAACTGAAACAACAACTGGACCAGAAGTCATAAATGCAACTAGGTCAGCAAAGAAACCACGTTCTTTGTGCTCAGCATAGAAGCCTTCAGCTTCAGCTTGAGTCAAATGTTTCATTTTAGTTGCAACAATTTGAAGACCAGCTTTCTCGAAACGAGCAAAGATGTCGCCGATGTGGTTTTTAGCAACTGCGTCTGGTTTAACGATAGATAAAGTACGTTCGATAGCCATGATAGGCTCCTTAAGTCAATTGTTGACATGAAAATTTGGCGCATTATACCGAGATAATGCGCATTTTTCTGCTTTTCATCTGTAAAAAAATGCTTTTTTAAGATGAGGCCTTAGCGTGCCTCGTCAATCCATGCCATTTGAATGGCTTCAAGCAAACCTTCAGTCGACTTGGTTGGATCATCTTCAAACTCAGGCAAAGCACACACCCAGGCATGTAAATCAGTAAAACGAATCCACTGCGGGTCCACATCTGGATGCGCTTCATAGAGTTCAATCGCGATATCGAGCGTGTCAGTCCAACGTAAACCCATCTCTATTTCTCACCATAATTGCTTTGATGCTGTACTTTAACAAATCTGTGAAAATCTGCGAGCCTTTGCTCCGGCTTTCACTTATTTTTACAGCACAATATTCAGATAAGGCGCGGTCAGGACAATGGCAATTGCCATCATGCCACCCAGAATTGCGCCAACTGCCACATCACTTGGATAATGCAATCCCAGCACCATTCGGGACACTGCGACCAGAACCGTAAAAGGCAACATCAGCATCAGTAATAAAGGTGCGACATAACCTAAAACGGTGGTTGCCATCACGGCATGCAAGGTATGCCCGGAAGGAAAACTGAAATGATCCAGTGGATGCTCACCCAAACGGATCACTTGATGTACCTGATAAGGACGTGGTCGTACAGTTTTGATTTTAAGCACCTTGTAAATCATAGTACCTATAGTACTTCCCAAAATCAGATAAACAATCTGCACGGTATAGATCAAGCCTTGCATGATCCAAACCAGTATCAGCATGAAATACCAAAATGCACCATTTCCTAAGCGGCTAATCATTTTAAAAAAAGTGGCAATACGGACTGAATGCGAAAAATGATTCAGATAAACACAGCCTTTCAAATCGATTTCTAAAAATTTAATCTTTACATTCTGGAGTTTCACACTGGTGCTCCTTTCTTGTTTTATATCCTGTATTCCTGATGCTGTACCAGTGAATACAGTGCCTGTTCAAATTGCCGGACCGGATATTGCCAGCCTACTTTTTCGGCTTTTTTACGTGCTTGCGCGCCCATCTGCTGTAATCTTTGCAGATCAGGCAGTCCGAGCATCTGCTGAATCAAACCCCGCTGATGTCCAAGTCTGCTCAACCATCCCGTTTCACCATGCTGCACATGCAAGTTTGCACAAGCATAATCATAAGCAATCACTGGCAAGCCACTGGCCATCGCTTCCAATACCACATTTCCAAAGGTTTCAACCTGACTGGCAAAACAGAATACATCTGCACTGGCATACGCCGCTGACAGTTTTTCTCCTGTCAAGCTACCGGTAAAAACAATACTGCCATCCTGATTCAGTTGTTGCAGTCGAGTGCGATCCGGCCCATCTCCAACCACTACCAAACGTATATCTTGCTGACGAACTTGGCGCAGCACAAAATAGGTTTTGATCAGCACGTCAATTTCCTTTTCAGGAGAAAGCCGTCCGACATACAACATCACCCGGGTCTCGTTTGAAACTCCCCAAACATAGCGCAAATCTGGTGATCGCCACTTTGGTGAAAATGTATCTGGATCGACGCCTCTGCCCACAACTGCCAAGGGACAAGTTACACCAAACTGATTTAAGGCTTGAGCCGTACCTCGACTGGGGACACAGGTCAAATCAGTATTGTTATGAAACCACCTTAAATAGCCTTGAATCGGCTTAAGCAAAAAAGCCAAATCAAAAAACCGACTAAATTCTTGAAATGACGAATGGAAACCGCTAGAGACTGGAATTTTATGGAATTTTGCAAGCTGTTGAGCTACCAAACCTAAAGGGCCTTCGGTCACAATGTGAATAATATCGGGGGTAAAAGTTTCAACAGCTTGATGGATTTTTAGAAATTGCGGTCTACCAAACTGCAAATTGCTATATTTAGGAAGGCAATGCGCTTTAACCAGACATTCACTATGTGGTTTAAAATCGTTACAGGCTTGTCGTTGTTCTGGACGTATTAATAAAATCTTATGTCCCTGTTTTTGCAATCCTTTACAAAGTTGCAATAAAGCATGGGCAACACCATTGATTTCAGGAGGCCAGGTTTCGGTAACGATGGCAATTTTTAAACGGGACCGTGTCAGATCTTCTAGGACTATTTTGTCATGAATGGCCTGTTTACGTTGTACTTTTAAATCAAACTGGATTTTGTGAATAACAGGTCTTTGCTCTAATAATTCTGAGATGGAAATTTGTTGCATCTCGCACCTATTCGCTTATATTTTTCACCCAGTATAGAAAGATCTCATGACTATTTGATGAATCATGAAGCTTAAATACAACTCCACAACAATGCTTACCACTTCTCCATTCGACTTAAAAGTAAGTGAATATCTGCTTGTTTAACAGATATTCACTTACTACACACTCCCCTTCAATACTTTCAAATATTTTCAATTATTTATTATCATTATAGGCTTTTTGATATTTAAAATTTTATTTTTAAAAATCGATATCGACTGAGATCTGGTCCTGATAGTCTCCTGCAGGCACACCACTATAAGGATTATCAACTAGTTGAACAGAAATAATATATTTTTGTCTTTTTCCAGAATTTTGATCAAGTTTTACCCCCCATAGATTACTGTTAGCCCCACTTAAATTTAATTTGGTTCGTAATTTATAAGGACCATTCGATACATAACTTGTACCATCCGGATTTATCAAGTTTTGGCTACTGAATAAGATAGAGTAACCTTTATCACAAGAAACATTAAAAGAGGTTGCAGCTTGGCTACGTTGATAACTTGCCAGACGCAATTCTGAATCAGTAAATCCATCAATAGAACAATACTGAGCTGCCGCGATTCCACTCATTAGTAAGGTAGTTATAAATATGAAGAGTTTTTTCATTTTTTTGTACTCCTATCTGCATATTGCTTCTAGCATTTGTTTATCTAAGTTCTGGAATTGATTTTCATTAAGTGTGAACTGAACTTGGCACTGTTGGCCTCCTTGAGTCTGGACTTTGAGGCTATATGAACCGGCTTTGAAGAGGTATAAATAAACCATTCCTTGACTATCCACAAAAAAAGGTTCTGCAGTTATGCCTTCTACAACCACTTCAGAGCCTGGTGATAAATTATTTTGTTTAATATCTTTGAGTCTAAGGGCTATACGCTTAGTTTTGTGAACAGGAAAATTTAACCGATATCCTCGCTGTTCAAGTCCAATTATTTTTTTTGAAGATTGTTCGAAAGTTTCATCTAAGCCTAACTGATTATGATCAAAAGAAATATCATAATGAATATAAGGAATCAGATTATGAACGAACATATAACCATTTTTATTGGTACTCCCCACCAGTCCAGCCGAACGGTAAATATCTAAGTCTGGGTGCTGATCCACGTGCACAAGTGCAAACGCATTATCTGCATATTTAGTCAGCGCTACTTTACTCCCTAGCCAGACTAAAGCACCATCAAAACTAAGCTGTGAATTGCGACGATCCTCATATTCATCATGAGAAAGCTGCAAATTGCCAACACTGGTTTTCCATAACCCATAAGCATTGTAATGAAGTTCATCATCAGCTTGGTTTACGCCTATTACATAATCGAAACCATTTTGGGTTGAGGTGGTTCGACTAAAACTTAAAGCTGTTTCATTATCGGCCGTATCATGGTCTAGGGAAATTCGTTTATTTGCTCCCCAATTATAATAAAGAGCAATATTAAATCCTTGATCATCCTCATCACTATAGTCCTTATAAAAACCAAAATTAGTATATAAATTATTTGTTAAAGCCTTAGATGCTCTAATATCAAAAAATTTACGGTCTTCGCTTAATAATCCATTATTATTGTAGTAAGATTGATATATATAATTAAAACCCAAATTATCAATAAATTTTAGATTAGAAAAATTAAAATAGAACATCCCCGAATATTTTAGATTAGATTCATATAAATTATTTCCCAGATATTCGTATTCTTCAGAGAAATACTTACCATTTAATCCTACAGACCAATTTCTTAAATTTCGAGTCAGACTAATTTTAGCAGCATAACCTTGATCTCCATCTTTAATTTGACTAGCTGAAAAAGCACTATCAATTAAAAAATATTTACTTATACCTTGCGTCCACAATAAATCAAGATTACTAACATCCTGGTTATATAAAAGATCGACACCTAAAGTAGTAAAAGAGTTAATACCACGACGGAAATAAAACTTAGAAAAAAAGTCACGGTAATCATCATCTACAGAATCATAATTATAACGCAGCTTACCGAATGAGATATTATATTCATTTAGTTTTGGTTTAAGTAATCGACTATTAATAAAAACAGGAAAACTTCTTACAGTACGATTACCTAAAATATCTTCAACTACTATTTGAGCATTCCCAGCTTGACTTAAAACACCTCCAGCTGGAAGGCTATAATATCCCGGAGCAACTGAGTCCCTATAAAGTCTTACACCATTAATGAATAAGTCTACAGTTGAAGGTAGGCTTGCACTTCCTGTTAAGTTAGGAGTGTTCCAGTAGATAAAATCTGGTCGATCTGTATAATTTGTTCCAAAACTTAATCCTCCGAAACGAAAAGAAATATTTAATGAATTATAAGTACTTGTAGTATCTCCTATAGTTAATCTTAAATACTTTTCTGGAAATTCAATATCTAGAGTGCTATTTACTCTTAACAAATTTTCTTCAAACTCATCAGGCTCTTTTCGATATAAAAAAGCATTTTTAAATAACCAATAATCTTTAAATATGCCAAATTCTGAAAACGTATTAAAATCTTGGTCTTCATCATCTCTATTATAAAATAAATTATAATTAACAAAACCTCCAAAGTTTGCTTTTTCAGGAATTTCTATTTGCAGATCATAGTCAGTTCCCACAAAATAATCGACAGGGAAAAATATTTTTATTGCTTGCAAACTATAATCATCTTCGACTTTAATTCCCGGTTGAGTAATAAGACAAAAATCCTTCTTAATTGTATGCCGAGGTGTTTTCTCTACACGAATTCCAATATTTTCCAAAGCCTTACATTCAACAAATCTCTTATCCCCCTCAAAAAAAGTTACTGTTTCCGTGTTATAATCTAAGCCATTCACCCAAATATTAACGATAAGTATTTCTGGGTTTTCTGGCTTTGTTATTCCTTGAATTATTTCTGCATTGATATTTGACAATCCCATCCCACATACAATCATAAGAAGGACTTTTGTGGATCTCATAGTATTATCCTTTTACTTTTTATTATTTAATAACTATACTTTAATAGGAAATTCAAGATATTCTGCTTGGTCCTCTAATTTTATTTTAAGCTTCAACCTCCCATTTACATTAATATCACCCAGATCAACTACAACCTTTTTACCACTTAAAATATATTGAACTATATTTTTTTTAACTATTTCTTTATTATTCTGATCTAAAACAATTATTTCTATAAGCTTTGCATGAGAATCAGCCACATTATTAATGTTTAAATAAGATGTATTACTCGTTTTTTGAATATTTACATCCAGCTTAGGAGATACTTGTTTACCAGCAAACAATGGTAAAGAAAAATTAAATAGAAAAGTTAAGTTAGATTTATCTACAACAGGCGTAATTTCTTCAAAAATAATTCGCCATGCTTGTTCTTTTTTTAAGTTTGCTGGGGATTGACTAAAACCCATCCGAACCAATTGTTTACTCTCTGGTTTTAATTCAAAAATTTTTGGGTTAAATAACAATGTATCATCCTTTACTAGAATATCTTCCCCTTTATCATTTTGTTCCCACTTAAATGCATTAATTTCATATATTTTGGAAGTAGATATCCCCGTACTTTCAATATTTACAGTTGTACTTTTCTGCCTTTTGAAATCATCTATATTCATCTGGACAGGTGTAAATTTTATTCCTGCTGATGCATAAAAACCACAAAGAAATAATATAAAAAAGCTTAAAATCTTCCCATTCATAACAAAATCCCATATTTTAGCTTAATATTTTTATTAAAAAATAATATTAAAATAGGAGATGTATTAAACATCTCCTACTATTAAGTCATTTATAATTTTTAGAATGCTACTGCAAAAGTATATACGTTACTATAGTCACCGGCACGTGCATCACGATAATCACTACCCGCTACAGTAGCAGTAACATCAAATGTAGCTGAAGTAGTTTCCAATAGATCTCCAGTTGAATAACTTGCACCATTTGCCAAAGTTGCGACTGTTACTGGAACAGAACCTCCAGCACCATTTAATTGTGTAGGTGCTACATAATTCACTCTAAAGAATGAATTGGTATCTACACTAAATGATGTTGAATCCGTCCATACTTCACCACCGCCTGCTGTAGAACGAGCAAGGTTTAATACGGTATCACCCATATCTACATCACAATGTTTATCGACTTTCAAATTAATTTTAATTTTCCCATCACATTTATCCCCACATCCATGCTTTCCTGGCTTATGTGGTTTTGTTGGTTTGGGACCTGGCTTGCCTGCAATTTCTGCATCTGCATAAACCAATGTTGAACCACAGCCAAAGCTCATCACTAATGCTGCCAATGCTGCTTGAGTCATTTTTTTCATGTCTTTCTCCATTTCTTTTTTTAAAGAAGATGTCTATCTATTAGTTTTACGCTTATATTAAAGTTCTCTTTATTATTATGAGCACTTAAGTTATAAGCGCTGAGGCAATTCTATTATCATTATTTAAAAAAAAATCAAAAATGTTATTATTCACAATATATTTTTTTTGTTTCAAATAAGATTTTTTTATTTATATAATAAATACTTATATAAAATCACATAACATTACAAATCCGAACATCTTGGAGTTCTCTCTATTCTTACCATTTTTTACTAAAAAAATAAAAACATTAAGTTACTGATTAAAATAAAATTATTAAAATCTATTTTATTAAAACAATAATTTTCACAAAGTCTTACAATTTCCTTATCAGTGCATAAAAAAATGTGATTTATTCCGTTTTTTTTCGTTATTTTTACTACATAGCGATAATTATATTCAATTTTGACCATTAAATTTTTTCTAAATAAAATATTTAAAACAATGGCTTGTATATTTTTAAATAAAAATAAATATTTAAAAACTTATTTTGCAATTTTATTAAAAAATTACTCACATTATTTCCTTATTAAAATTAAATATAGTTATTAATTTAAATATAACCGAATAAATAACTTTATTATTCAAATAAGCTTTATAAATACTTAATTAACAGACCTCTTGCGAAAGTAAAAACCACCTCAATATAGATTTCATGAGATATCAGAAATTAAACCGTTTTTCAGATTCTGAATTTAAACGCCTGGTTGGCGTACCTCGACCAGTTTTTACCGAAATGGTAGATGTTTTAGAAAAAGCAGAATCACTCAAAAAGAAATCAGGTCGTCCTCATACTTTAGATTTAGAGGATCAGTTGTTATTAACGCTCAATTACTTACGGAACTACAGCACTCAACTGGAATTGGCGGCAAATTACCATATCGCTGAAAGCAATGTGAATCGAACCATTAAAAAAGTTGAAGATGCATTAATGAAATCAAGACGTTTTACTCTGCCAAAACGAAGCATTACCACAGCAGACGAACACTTTAACTGGGTCATTATTGATGCCACAGAATGTTCAATAGAACGCCCGAAAAAAAAATCAGAGTAAGTTCTACAGTGGTAAAAAGAAGGAACATACGCTAAAAGTACAAGTGATCTATCATCCGAAGAGCAAACAAATCATAGGGCTAGATATATCGAATGGCAGTCAGCATGACATTAAACTGGCAAGAAAAACGGTTAAGAAATTCAAACATTGTGAATATGTTATGACCGATTTAGGTTACTATGGATTAGAGCAAGATGGCTTTAAATTATTGATGCCAATAAAGAAAAAGAAGAATTTACCCTTATTTGATGTTGAGAAAAAGTACAATAAAATGATTGGAAAAATACGAGTTGTGATCGAACACATCAATAGTCAATTGAAAACATTTAGAATATTAAGTGAACGCTATCGAAATAGACGGAAAAGATTTGGTTTACGCGTCAACTTAATAGCTGCATTGGTAAACCGGATAAATTTTCAATAATGACTTTCGCAAGAGATCTAACAAATAAATTATTTCATTTCAACTATTTAGTTCAGTTTAAATTTTAAATTTTTAAAAATTAAAGACTTAAAATAATTTAGATATTCTCACTTGAATTTCTCAAAAAGATTATTAGTAGAATTTAGGCTTAATAACTCTTTATATAGAAATCATATTTAATAAATAAGAAATCCTTCTTCTAATAAACTATTTATTCATTATTAATATTTTTAAATTAAAAAAATCAACTTGATTCTTGATTAGAATTATTCTGCTTGAATACATGCTACAAAAAAAAGAGGAAAAAACTGCTTTCCTGTTTTTTTTGCAAGGCACGTAACTTTAGTTCTTTTCCTTATTTACAGTTTTGTTCACTTGAATCTAAGATACGAAAAAAATGGAAGCAGTGCTTCCATTTTTGAGCCACGTAAACATAGAAATAAAAAACCCACTCAAATTAAGTGGGTTTTCGCATTCAAATCAATTGATTCGAGAAATTAGTTTTTCTCTTTATCTACGATTTTGTTCGCTTGAATCCAAGGCATCATCGCACGTAACTTGTTACCAGTAACTTCGATACCATGAGCAGCATTTTGACGACGACGAGCAGTCATAGATGGGTAGTTCAACGCACCTTCTTGAATAAACATCTTCGCGTATTCGCCAGATTGAATACGTTTAAGCGCATTACGCATTGCTTCACGAGACTGTTCGTTGAT
The DNA here is from genome assembly GCF_000369685.1 of Acinetobacter sp. CIP 102136. Classification (GTDB taxonomy): domain Bacteria; phylum Pseudomonadota; class Gammaproteobacteria; order Pseudomonadales; family Moraxellaceae; genus Acinetobacter; species Acinetobacter fasciculus. The sequence goes on along the minus strand of NZ_KB850141.1, from coordinate 454,807 downwards.
TACTTCAGTACCCGTTACATATTCGCCGTATTCAGCGTTGTTTGACACTGAGTAGTTCATGTCCGCGATACCGCCTTCGAACATCAAGTCAACGATCAATTTAAGTTCGTGTAGGCATTCGAAATACGCCATTTCTGGAGCATAACCAGCCTCAACAAGAGTTTCGAAGCCCATTTTAACAAGTTCAACAGCACCACCACAAAGAACTGCTTGCTCACCGAAAAGGTCAGTTTCAGTTTCTTCACGGAATGAAGTTTCGATGATACCTGTACGGCCGCCACCTACGCCTGAAGCGTAAGAAAGAGCAACGTTACGCGCATTACCAGAAGCGTCTTGGTGAATCGCGATAAGGTCAGGAACACCTGAACCACGTTGGTATTCAGAACGTACGGTGTGACCAGGAGCTTTAGGCGCAACCATGATTACGTCTAAGTCAGCACGTGGAACAACTTGGTTATAAAGAATCGAGAAACCATGAGCAAATGCTAAAGTCGCGCCTTGCTTGATGTTTGGCTCAATTACGTCACGGTAAAGTTGAGATTGGAACTCATCTGGAGTCAAAATCATCACTACGTCAGCTTGTGCTACAGCAGCAGGAACTTCAGCAACTTTAAGACCTGAATTTTCAGCTTTCTTCCAAGAAGCAGAGTTCGCACGTAAACCTACAGTTACGTCAACACCAGAATCTTTCAGGTTAAGCGCATGCGCGTGGCCTTGTGAACCGTAACCAATGATCGCTACTTTCTTAGATTGGATGATAGATAAGTCACAGTCTTTATCGTAAAAAATTTGCATTGCTGTCTCCGCTTAAATGCTTGTTTGTCCGTTAAATCAGGCAATGACCCTTAAATTTACATTGCCTGATACCCTCTTCTTATTCAGATGAGGAAATACTTAAAATTTAGATGGTGAGTACTTTTTCGCCGCGTGCGATACCTGATACACCTGAACGAACCACTTCTAAAATCGTGTGTTCTGCAAGTGCATCAATAAACGCATCCACTTTTTCAGTGGTACCCGCGATTTGAATGGTATAGGTCGTTGGTGTTACATCGACAATCTGACCACGGAAAATATCTGCCGTACGTTTGATTTCGTCACGCGATGAACCCAATGCTTTGACTTTAATCAGCATCAATTCACGCTCAATATGTGCACCTTCAGACAGGTCAACCACTTTCACCACTTCAACCAGCTTGTTAAGCTGTTTGGTAATTTGCTCAATCTTGTGATCATCACCATAAGTGGTCAATGTCAAACGTGAAAGTGTTGGATCTTCAGTCGGGGCAACGTTCAATGTTTCGATGTTGTAGCCACGCTGTGAGAACAAACCCACTAAACGAGAAAGCGCGCCTGATTCGTTTTCTACGAGTACAGAGATAATATGTCTCATTTCGTGCGCTCCCCTTTAGCCAACCACATATCCTGCATCGATTGACCCGCAATCAACATCGGATAAACGTGTTCGGTACGATCTACCATAACGTTAATAAATACGCACTTGTCGTTAATTGCCATCGCTTCTGCAAGCTTAGACTCTAGCTCATCGGCATGATTAATCTGAATGCCAACATGACCATAAGCTTCCATCAGTTTGGCAAAGTCAGGTAATGAATCTACATAAGAACTTGAATGACGTCCTTCATAGTTCATATCTTGCCACTGCTTCACCATCCCTAAAGACTGGTTATTCAGGCACAGGATTTTGACGTTCAGGCCATATTGCTTACAGGTCGACAGTTCCTGGATACACATCTGAATCGATGCTTCACCGGTGATACACACCACTTGCTGTTCCGGGTATGCAAGCTTCGCAGCCATTGCATATGGCAAGCCTACACCCATAGTGCCTAGACCACCTGAGTTGATCCATTGACGTGGACGTTTGTATTTGTAATACATCGCACCAAACATTTGATGCTGACCGACGTCAGAAGTAATGATCGCTTCGCCATTGGTCACTTTGTCCAATGCCTGAACCACTTGTTGTGGCTTCATTACACCATCAACACCTGCCTCAAAACGACCACCATGAACCTTGCGCCATTCATTGATCTGTTTCCACCATGCCGCAATCGCTTCAGGATTTGGCTTAGAAACATTAAGCTGTTTCAACTGGTTCAACATCTCATTCAGTACAGGCTCTACAGCACCGACAATTGGAATGTGCGCCATAATGGTTTTTGAAATCGTCGCTGGGTCGATATCAATATGAATGACTTTTGCATTCGGACAGAATTTCGCAGGGTTATTAGTAACACGGTCATCGAAACGCGCACCCACACACAGAATTACATCTGCATTGTGCATGGTCATGTTGGCTTCGTAAGTACCGTGCATACCCAACATACCGATGAACTGTTCATCATCACCCGGGAATGCGCCAAGACCCATCAAGGTATTGGTCACTGGATAACCCAATAGATGCGCAAGCTCTGTCAATTGTGCTGAAGCATTGCCTTGAACCACACCACCGCCTGAGTAAATAACTGGGCGTTTAGCATGGATCAGTTCTTCAATCGCTTTACGAATTTGACCTGAGTGACCACGGAACGGTGGCTGATACGAACGCATCTTCACTTTTTCTGGGTATTCGTAAGCAAATTTCTCTGCAGGATTGGTCGCATCTTTAGGAATATCAATTACGACAGGACCTGGACGACCTGAAGACGCAATATAGAAGGCTTTCTTGATAATCGCAGGAATTTCGCTGGCATGACGCACCTGGAAGCTATGTTTCACGATAGGACGTGAAATACCGACCATATCGGTTTCCTGAAATGCATCTTCACCAATCAGATGACTCGCAACCTGACCTGACAAAATCACCATCGGGATTGAGTCCATATAGGCCGTTGCAATTGGGGTCACCGTGTTGGTTGCGCCCGGACCGGAAGTCACCAGCACAACACCGGTCTTGCCTGTCACGCGTGAGTAAGCATCGGCCATGTGACCAGCAGCCTGTTCGTGACGTACGAGATAATGATTGATTCTGTCTTGTTGAAATAGCGCATCATAAATATGAAGAACTGCGCCGCCTGGGTATCCAAAAACATGTTCAACGCCTTCGTCCGCTAATGCGCGAACAAGCATTTCACCACCAGATAGAAGTTCCAACGTGATTCACCCTAATATTATTCACTGCACAAATGGGAGGCATTTGCAGTGTTTCGTTTGTTAACTGTCTGCACTGTTATAGCACACAAATTTCATAGTTTTCAAAGCAATAGGAAAAAAATCTGATCTCTTCGCTGTTCGAGCAATACGGGATCTAAAACATGTTGGGATAAACATATTTTGCTTAGCTTTGTTCAATTTCTCGGCTAGAAAAATCGCCCACTGCATGAAATGACACTTAGTCGAAGGGTGATCGATCTAAGGCATATAAAACTATTGCAGCATTCTTGTGTTTTCAGGCTTTAAAGTCAAGTTTAAAAAACAGACAATCCATACTTATAGTGCCTAGATCTGCTGTTTTTAACAGCAATATCAGCTCATAGCCATGCATTTACTGTCTTGTCTATTCATCTAATCCAATAAAATTCATAGAGTTAATGGTTTAATTTTATAAATTTTTAATATGTCTTATATAAAAAAAATGAATGAATTTTTATTAAATGAAAGGAAATTGTTTATCAATAAATTTTGTATACGAAGATTTTTCTCTGATTTCTTATATGCTAGATTGAGCTTATTTAAGCAGTTAGCTTTGAATAAAGCAGATAAAAATCCATCATTTTTACTGAAAATATCACTACAATAATTGCAGTATTCCATGCCTAGCAAGCCGAGGCCCAAGAACAATGAAAATATCTTTTTTAACCGCCTTCAGTTTGAGTTGCGCAGTTGTTTTGAGCATCTGTAGCACCAGCGCTTCCGCGATCCAGTATCATAAATGGGTCGATGCGAAAGGTGTCACGCATTATACCAAGACGCCACCACCGAAATCTGCGAAAAAAGCCACCACAGTGGATACCTATGGCTGGAAAAATTCAGCACCAGCATCATCTAGAACGACTGAAACTGAAGTTCAAACCGAGAACACACCTCAAGAACAACAGCAACAAGCCCCTCAAGTTCCTGCGAATCAGGACCAGCAACAACGTGAAGCCAACGAAGCCTTGCAGCAATCTAAAAATCGTGCAGTTGCTTTATAAGACACCTCTATATAGAACAGCGTGTTTTTTCTTCGGGAAATGCCGGCGCAAAATTCACTTTTAGGTACATTTTGCGCTATGCTGTGCAACAGACTTTTTTCACCGTAATTCACTGATACGTTTATGACTACTCACATTGATTCCGAATATCAAGCCAGTGCGATTGAGCCTCAAGTCCAACAGGATTGGGAATCTCGCAAAGCCTTTAAAGTTGCCGACAAAGTAGAAGGTCCACGTCGTTATATTCTCTCGATGTTCCCTTACCCAAGTGGCAAGCTACATATGGGTCATGTGCGTAACTATACGATTGGTGACGTGATCAGCCGTTTCCATCGCTTAAAAGGTGAAACTGTCCTGCAACCGATGGGTTGGGATGCTTTCGGTCTGCCTGCTGAAAACGCAGCGATTGCACACCAGGTTGCACCGGCAAAATGGACATTTGAAAATATTGCTTACATGCGTGACCAGTTGAAAAAACTCGGTCTAGCCGTAGATTGGGATCGTGAATTTGCGACCTGTACCCCTGAATACTATCGTTGGGAACAATGGCTATTTGTTCAGCTTTATAAAAAAGGCTTGATCTACCGTAAGCTTTCAACCGTGAATTGGGATCCGGTCGATCAGACTGTTCTTGCCAACGAACAGGTTGAAAATGGTCGTGGCTGGCGTTCAGGTGCATTGGTAGAAAAACGTGATATTCCAATGTACTACTTCCGCATCACTGATTATGCGCAAGAGTTACTGGACGATTTAGACACGCTTAAAGACGGTTGGCCACAACAAGTATTGACCATGCAACGTAACTGGATTGGCCGCTCACAAGGGATGGAAATCACCTTCCCTTCAGCGAATCCAGAAGTTTATGCAGATGGTTTAACAGTCTTCACCACACGTGCCGACACGCTGATGGGCGTAACGTATGTTGCAGTTGCAGCAGAACACCCGATGGCGCTGAAAGCGGCTGAAACAAACCCAGAATTGGGTGCATTCATTGAAGAATGCCGTATGGGTTCTGTGGCAGAAGCGGATCTTGCGACTGCCGAGAAGAAAGGCATGGCAACCGGTCTTTCTGTAAAACACCCTGTCACAGGTGAAGAAGTTCCGGTCTGGATCGCCAACTATGTATTGATGTCTTACGGTTCAGGTGCGGTGATGGCAGTTCCATCACACGATGAACGTGACTTCGAATTTGCCAATAAATATAGTTTGACCATCAAGCAAGTGATTGATGCCAAAGGCGCAGATGATGCTGAGTTCTCTGAGACAGAGTGGCAAGAATGGTATGGCTCTAAAGAAGGTAAACTGGTTAATTCAGGCGAATTTGACGGTCTAGATTTCCAGGGTGCATACGATGCATTCCTTGCCAAATTAGAACCAACAGGCCTGGCAAGTTCTAAGGTTCAATTCCGTTTACGTGACTGGGGTGTTTCCCGTCAGCGTTATTGGGGTTGTCCAATTCCAATGATTAACTGTCCATCATGTGGTCAAGTGCCAGTACCTGAAGAGCAGCTTCCTGTGGTTCTTCCGACTGACGTTGTTCCAGATGGTTCAGGTAACCCGTTGAACAAAATGCCTGAATTCTACGAAACGTCATGCCCAAGCTGTGGTGGCGATGCTCGTCGTGAAACAGATACGCTAGATACCTTCGTGGAATCATCTTGGTACTATGCACGTTATGCATCTCCAGACTTTACTGATGGCATGGTAAAACCTGAAGCGGGTCAAACTTGGTTACCTGTCAACCAATACATCGGTGGTGTTGAACACGCGATTCTGCATTTGCTTTATGCACGCTTCTTCCACAAATTGATGCGTGATGAAGGCGTGGTACAAGGCAATGAACCATTCACTAACTTGTTAACGCAAGGGATGGTGCTTGCAGATACCTTCTATCGTGAAGCTGAATCTGGCAAGAAAACCTGGTTTAACCCGGCAGATATCGAACTTGAAAAAGACGAAAAAGGCCGTGTGCTTTCTGCAAAATATAAAGAAGATGGCCAGGAAGTTGTGGTTGGTGGTCAGGAAAAAATGTCGAAATCGAAAAATAACGGTATCGACCCACAATCGATTATTGACCAGTACGGCGCAGATACGGCACGTGTATTCATGATGTTTGCTGCACCACCTGATCAATCACTGGAATGGTCTGATGCCGGTGTTGAAGGTGCAAACCGCTTCCTGAAACGTGTATGGCGTTTAGCAACAGGTTTCCTTGAAAAAGCGAATACTGCTGCAAACATCGACAAATCGGCACTGTCTACGGCTGCGCAAGACCTACGTCGTAAGACACACGAAACCATCCAAAAAGTCGGTGATGACATCGAACGTCGTCATGCATTTAACACTGCCATTGCTGCATTGATGGAACTTCTAAACGCCAACAACAAGTTTGAAGCCCAAGATGACAATGACGTTGCTGTTGCACGTGAATCAATTACCACGCTGTTAACTTTACTTGCACCATTTGCACCGCATTTAAGCCAGACTTTATTGGCTGAATTTGGGATTGAATTGAATTCAACTTTATTCCCTGCGGTAGATGAATCTGCGCTGACACGTAATACACAAACCATCGTGGTTCAAGTGAACGGTAAGCTTCGTGGCAAGTTAGAAGTATCTGTAGATGCCTCTAAAGATGACATCTTGGCTCAAGCCAAAGCATTGCCTGAAGTTCAGCAATTCTTGACGGGTCCAACCAAGAAAGAAATTGTGGTACCGAATAAATTAGTGAATTTGGTGGTTTAAATCCTTAAGTTCCCTCTCCTCTCAGGAGAGGGCTAGGGAGAGGTAAATATATAACCCCTCATCCTAACCTTCTCCCAGAGGGAGAAGGAACTTTCTGAAGGATTTCACAATTCCCAAACAAAGCCCGTTGCCAGCCAACGGGCTTTGACTTTACAATCCAGTTCAGGATTTCAAATATTCCCCTTCGGGAAGCATAGAGGGCAACACATGCATTTGGGCAAACATTTAGCAGCAATTGTTTTAACTTGTGGTCTGAGTGCAGGCTTAGTCGGCTGTGGCTTTCATCTGAAAGGAACCAATCCGAGCTCCGCCCCTGTTGCTTACTCTGTCATGAGCCTGTCTTTACCGCCCAATACTGAAGAACTGCAAGAAAAACTGGCAGTTTACCTCGGTGCTGCAGGCGTACAGCTAAGTAATGCACCCAATGCTTATGTGTTACGTGTCCTGGATTACACCCCTCGCCGTCTGGAACTGAACGGTAAACTAGTTGAAACCTTGTTACGTTTAAACGTGACTTTCCGGATTGAAGATGCACAAGGCAATCCGATCACTGAACCACGCACTGTCGTGGCAACACGTACGTATCAATATGATATTGAAACGGTCAACACCGATGACCAGGAACAAAAATATCTGAATCAGGTCATTATTGATGATGTGGCGCAGCAGATCGCGCGTCAGATTTCATCGAACCGCTTACCCTTAGCCAAACAAAATACCTCAGCGCAACCTGCTCAATAAGACCTCTTTATGAAACTTGATTATCTGCAAGCCCTGAAACGTGTCGATGAAGCTCGCGGTGCTTGGGTCTTGCATGGTCAAGAGCCTTTGCTGGAACAGAATTTAATTGATGCCTTTCGGGCCAGCTGGCAAAAGCAGGACATTGAACGTCAACGCTATGACATTAGTTCGGTCGCCGACTGGAAAACCGTCTTTAATGCCTTGAACAGCTTGTCGCTGTTTTCAACCCAGTTGGCGATTGAAGTACATGGCAATATCAAACCGGATGCCAGCGCAATCAAGTTACTGAAAAACTATTTGCAGCATAATGAACAAAACCTGCTGTTGGTGGTGATGCCCAAACAGGATAGTAATAGCCTGAAATCCAGTTTCTTTCAGCTGATTGATGCCAATGGTGTGAATGTTTCGCTGGTGGCCAATTATCCAAAAGACCGGCAGCAGATTCTGGGTATTGAAGCTGAAAAACTCGGCATTCGTTTAGCCAATGATGCCTGGCAATGGCTGGAACAACATCATGAGCACAACCTGCTTGCAGCAAAGAACAGCCTGATGCGGGTTAGCGATACCTTTGCTGAAGTCGATATCATTCAGGTTGATCATTTATATGCATGTTTACAAGATCAGTCACGTTATAGCACCTATGATTTGAGCGATGCCCTGCTACAAGGTAATCTTTCCCAGTCGATCAAAATTTTTCAGTATCTAGTCGTTTCAGGCGAACCGATGAGCCTGATTTTATGGAGTCTCAGCAAGGAAATGCGTCTGTTGATGCAGCTGTTTGAACAACCGCAAAATGCCTTGCAAATGGGGATATGGAAAACCAAAGTCGGGTTATATCAACAAGCCTTGCGCCGTCTCAGCCCACAGACTTTTCTGGCCTGGCCGGGGTTATTATTAAGAATTGATGCCTCAATTAAAGGACTCGGACATGAAAATCCGGAGCATTTGGTACTACAGGCGATTTCCAGTATCTGTGGCAAGCCCCTATTTCACTAAGTGTTTGTCAAAATTCGAAAAATAAAATAATAATCATTCCTATTAGTTTAAAAAAATACACGATTTATCCTAATTTCGCTTTTATAATCGTTCACAATTCTCTGATTTTGAACCGATATTGATCATGCCAAAAATAAAACCGACGAAATTGATTATGGCCGCCGTGATTGCCATTGCGCTCATCGCTGCGGGGTGGTACTTCCTCAAACCCAAAGAACAGCCTCCGCAATATATTACGGCTGAAGTCACCCAAGGCGATATCGAAAGCTCTGTACTGGCGACTGGTATTCTGGAAGCGACCAAGATGGTCAGCGTGGGGGCGCAGGTTTCGGGTCAGGTCAGAAAAATGTATGTAGAACTGGGCGATCAGGTCAAGCAAGGTCAGCTGATTGCGCGGATTGACTCCGTTCGTCAGGAAAATGATTTAAAAACCGCTGAAGCCAGCATTAAAAATCAGATGGCACAACTTGCAGTAAGACAGGCGAATTTGGCCAAAGTTGAAGCTGAATACAACCGTCAGAAAGCCATGTATGCACAGGATGCCACTTCTCGCTCAGAGCTGGAATCGGCATTTGCGAACTATAAAACGGCGCAAGCGGATATCACCGCTATCAATGCACAGATTGAACAGTCGCGTTTGACGCTGGCGACTGCCAAAGAAGATCTTGGCTATACCCAGATTGTAGCCCCGATGGATGGCACGATTGTGGCGATTGTGACTGAAGAAGGTCAAACCGTGAATGCCAACCAGAGTGCGCCGACCATTGTTAAACTGGCCAAACTCGACACCATGACCATTAAAGCTGAAATTTCTGAAGCGGATGTCATGAAAGTTGAAGAAGGTCAGACGGTTTATTTCACTACGTTAGGCAATAACGAGAAAAAGATTTACGCCAAACTACGTCAGGTTGAGCCTGCACCCAATTCAATTAATACCGATAGCAATACCTCAAGCTCATCGTCAAGTTCTGCGGTGTATTACAACGCATTGTTCGATGTACCGAATGAAGATGGAAAATTACGTATTGATATGACTGCACAAGTTTATATCGTACTGGATGAAGCCAAAAATGTGCTGACCATTCCTGCTGCGGCCATTCAAGGTTCAAACCGTCCGCCACGTGCCAATCGTGGTGAAGCGCGTGGTGAGGGTTCTCGCGGTGAAGGCAGTCTGGCATCACGTCCTGAAGCTGAATCGGCTCAAGGCAATCGCCCTGCCGGTGAACGTCCAGCGCGTCTAAACCTGTCTGAAGCAGAACTTGCATTGATTGAGCAAGGTAAAGCACAACGTGGCATGGTTCGTGTCTTGCAAGCCGATGGTACTGCAAAACCAACCCCTGTATTAATCGGTTTGAATAACCGCGCGACTGCGCAAGTGCTGAAAGGTTTAAAACGTGGTGATCAGGTGGTGATTGCCGATGGTTCTGATACCTCCAATGATGCAGCAAAACGCGGTGGCAATAGCCGTGGCCCAATGAGAATGTAAGCATGAATTCACAACAACAGCCTCTCCTCGAGGTGAAAAATCTGGTTCGTGAATTCCCTGCGGGTGAAAGCACGGTCCAGATTTTAAAAGGGGTGAATCTGGAGATTTATCCGGGTGAACTGGTAGCGATTGTCGGCCAGTCCGGTTCCGGTAAATCGACCCTGATGAACATTCTGGGTTGTCTGGACAAACCAACTACCGGTAGCTATAAGGTTAAAGGCCGTGAAACCCGCGAACTGGAAGCGGATGAACTGGCGCAATTACGCCGTGAATATTTCGGCTTTATTTTCCAGCGTTATCATTTATTGGGTGATTTAAACGCAGCAGGCAATGTCGAAGTTCCTGCGATTTATGCCGGTGCAGATTCATCTGAACGACATGCGCGAGCCGTCAAGATTCTGACCGATCTGGGTCTGGGTGAAAAAACCCAGAATCGTCCGAGCCAGCTCTCTGGTGGTCAGCAGCAACGTGTTTCGATTGCCCGTGCGTTAATGAATGGCGGTGACGTGATTCTGGCCGATGAACCGACCGGTGCATTGGACAAGAACAGCGGTATTGAAGTGATGCGCATTTTGCGTGAACTGAATGCTAAAGGTCATACCATCATTCTGGTCACGCATGATCACAATGTAGCGAAAAATGCGACGCGGATTATCGAGATCTCGGACGGCAATATTATTTCTGATCAGCCCAATATTCCTGAAGTCGAAGAGCATCTGGAAAAACAGCCGCTAATCCGCAGTGAACAAAAGAAGATTTCTTCATGGCGTTCTGCGGTTGACCGTCTCGGTGAAGCTTTCCGCATGGCGTTGCTGGCCATGAATGCGCATCGCATGCGGACTTTCCTGACCATGCTCGGAATCATTATCGGGATCGCTTCGGTGGTCTCGGTGGTGGCGCTGGGTAATGGCTCACAAAAGCAGATTCTGGAAAATATCAGCAGTCTGGGCACCAATACCATTACCGTATTTCAGGGCCGAGGCTTTGGGGACAATTCCAGATCTTCACAGTCCAAGACCCTGATTCCGGCCGATGCCGATGCGCTGGCCGAACAACCGTATGTCGATGGCGTCAGTCCGTCGGTGAATAGCAGTGTCACCGGCCGTTATAAAGAAATCGAAGCTTCAACCACGGTCAACGGCGTCAGTGAAGATTTCTTCTATGTGCGTGGCATGACCTTCCAGTCCGGTCAACCTTTTGACCGCAGTAGCGTCATGCAACAGGCGCAAGATGTCGTCATTGACACCAATACCAAAAACACCTTCTTTAAGGATGGCACCAATCCGGTGGGTCAGGTGATTTTACTCGGGAGCGTACCGAGCCGGATTATCGGCGTGATCGACGCGCAAAAAGGCATGATGGGCAATAATGATAGCCTGAATGTCTATCTGCCGTATTCCACCGTGATGAGCCGTATGCTGGGGCAATCCAATGTGCGTAGCATCATTGTACGGATTAAGGATGAATACCCAAGTGCGGCGGCTGAAAATGCGATTCTGAATCTGCTGGTACAACGCCATGGCGCGCAGGATGTGTTTACCCAGAATGCTGATAGTATCCGTGAAACCATTCAGCAAACCACAGCCACCATGACCTTGCTGATTTCAGCGATTGCGGTAATTTCATTAGTGGTCGGCGGGATCGGGGTGATGAATATCATGCTGGTGTCAGTGACTGAACGTACTCAGGAAATTGGCGTGCGTATGGCGGTGGGTGCACGTCAAAGTGATATTCTGCAACAGTTCCTGATTGAAGCCGTTTTAGTCTGTATCTTGGGTGGTATTTTGGGTGTGCTGCTTTCCCTCGGAATTGGCCAGCTGATTACCCATTTTGCCGGTGGTACTTTCCAGATGGCATATTCAACCACTTCAATTGTGGCTGCCTTTGTCTGCTCAAGCCTGATCGGGATTGTGTTTGGCTTTATCCCGGCACGTAACGCTGCTCGTCTGAATCCAGTCGATGCACTTTCTCGCGAATAAGGAACCTGATATGCAAATGAATTTAACCAAGCTTGCCAGTGCCCTGTTGCTGGGAAGCTCGCTGGTCGGTTGTGCCGCAGTGGTAAAAACACCCTATGAACAGCCTGCGCTTAATATGCCGGGTAGCTTTCAAAACAATAAGGTTTTAAGTCAGCAGATTCATGCCGATATTTTGGCAGATCAATGGTGGACTTTATTTAAAGATCCGCAATTAAATAATTTGGTGAATGAAGTATTGGCGCAGAATACCGATCTGGCAGTGGCTGGCATCAGTTTACAACAGGCCCGCATTCAAGCCAGACAAACGCAAAGCCAGCAAGGGGTGCGTATTGGCGATGCTGGACTGACAACACGTAGAAGTTTTGATTTAGAAGATGGTGATAGTTCATCAGGTTTTGGGATTAATTATCCAGGTTTAAGCTATGAACTGGATCTGTTTGGCAAACTGGCCAATCAGACCGAAGCCGCTCGCTGGGAGGCCTTAGCTTCTGAAGAAGACTTGCAGGCAACTGCACAAAGCCTGATTGGCACCACGGCGCAATTGTACTGGCAACTGGCTTATCTGAATGAACGTTATAGCGTGGTACAGCAAAATCTGGCGACCGCGCAAAAAACCTATGATCTGGTGCGGGTGCAATATCGTGCCGGCGCAGTATCCGGTCTGGATTTAACCCAGGCGGAACAGGCGATTCAAAGCCAGCAGGCAACCTTAAGCCAGATTGAACAGCAACGTGTGGAAACACGTACCGGACTCGCGGTATTGCTGCACATGCCGGTTCAACAGCTCGCGATTCAAGAGCCAAGCCGTTTACCGAATATTCAATTGCCGAGTATTCAGGCTGACTTACCGGCGAGTTTGTTGTCACGTCGCCCTGACCTTCGAGCCACTGAACTGCGCTTGCGTAAGGCACTAGCCAATAAAGATGCCAACAAAGCCAGCTACTATCCATCCATTAGTTTGACCGGTAATCTGACCACCGGTATTGGCAGCAGTACTTCCCTCTCCAATGCCCTGAAAAATCCGGTTGCAACTTTAGGTGCTGGTCTGACTTTGCCTTTCCTGCAATGGAATGACATGAAACGTGATCTACAAGTCAATGAGCTGGAATATGAAAAAGCCATTATCCAGTATCGCCAGACCATGTATGAAGCCTTTGCCGATGTGGAAAATGCCTTGTCGAATCGGACTGAGCTCACTAAGCAGGTGGCTTTGCAGCAACGCAATGTTGAGCTGGCAGAAAGAACTGAACGCTTGACTGAAGTGCGTTATCGTAATGGTGCAGTCGCTTTAAAGAACCTGCTGGATGCACAGGAAACTACGCGCAATGCGCGGCTGTCTTTGGTGCAAACCCGACAGAATCAATATAATGCCTATGTCACCTTGATGCAGGCATTGGGTGGTAGCCCGATTAAACAATTGCCTTAACAAAGCTTGATTCATAAAAAAACCGCTGTTAGACAGCGGTTTTTTTAGCTCGTATGATTTGAGCCAGTTTATTTCATTTGCAAATACGCATTCACATTTTTCAATAATTCAATTGATCGTTCATGTCCGAGCAAACTGCCCTTTTCCAGCCAGTCCCGTGCAATCCCAATATCACGCTCTACACTAATACCCTTGGTATATAAACGCCCAAGATGGCTATAAGCATCTGCATTCACCTGTGCTGCCGCCTGCTGATAATACTGCACGGCTTGCTCAATATTACTCTCAACACCTTGACCTTGCTCATAGGCTTCACCCAGAGCATTCAGTGCCACACCATTCTGCTGAGCGGCTGCTTTTTGCAGATAGCTCAAGCCTAAGGCAATATCCTGCGCAATCTGTTGACCTTTCAGATACTTTAAACCCAATTCCGCTTGTGCCGGGGCATGACCCAATTGTGCTGCCTGATGCAGATAGCGATTTGCCAACTCTGCATTATTGATAAACACAGGATAAATGCCTGACAGAGCTTGGTACAGGAACCATGCCGCCTCTTTCGAACCTTTCGCAACCGCCTGATTCAGGTACTGGACAGCTTTATCACGTGTCGGCAATGGATATTCAGCCAGACTATAAAACCGGCCGACGCTATAAATCAGATCCGCTTCAGACTGAGCCACAATCTGCCAATACTGTTGTGCCGCGTTCTGGATCATTTGTGTGGCTTTGCCCGTATCTTTAACTGTGCCTACACCGTTTAAATAACACAGCGCCAGCCCCATCCCTGCAGACACATCATCAGGACTAAGCTGATAGGCAGCCTGATATAACTCAAATGCTTTTTGCGGTTCATTGGCTACCAGGTGCTGCTCAAAATACAGCGCAGCAATCATGCATAATGCAGGCGCATGCTGACTGTTGGCCGCTTCCGACCAGTAACGAAATGCCATGGTTTCATTTTTATCAACATACCAGCCATGAAAATAAGCCAGTCCGATTAAGGTCTTGGCGTGTGCATCGGCGTGTTCTTTGGACTGCTGCAATAAATGCTGGAACACGCGCTGACGCTGGTCGGTATCGATACGGCCTTGTAACACACCGGCATAATAATCATAGAGACCTTTCTGGTCACCGAGACTGATACAGCGTTTAATAAATTGCAGCGATTGCATCAGGTCTTGGGGGAGAATCTGTCCATGCCCATAATCATCGGCGATCTGCTGATTAGCGGCCGAATGATCTTGTTGTGCCGCCAGAAACAGATAATGAATTCCTTGCACTAAATCTTGGGTTGTTGAATCTGCCAAATAATACTGAGCCAACTGATACTGCGAATTGGCATGTCCCTGTTCGGCATTTTGCTTTAACAGGCTGATGCGCTGTTGTTCTGCATCCATGTCCGGAGTATCTGAATGGGTTGACAGTTCAGTAATACGGTACTGCGCATCCAGATTCCCCCGTGCCACCGCATGTCGGTACCAGTACAAGGCTTTTTCGGGATCAGCTATTTGATAATGCTGCTCTTCATAAATCTGTCCCAAGTGATAGGCCGCTTCATCACTGCCTAAACGAAAGGCTTTGTCTAAATAACTGATAGCTTTTTCAGTATTTTGCTCATGTCCCAGACCTTGCAGATGCATCAGCCCCATGCCGACATAAGCCTGCGGAATTTCCTGTTGCTGAGCCAATCCCTGATAAATCTGATAAGCACGTGCATAATTCTGCTGTTGTGGCTCCGAACTCAGGCGCGCCGCATGCTTGAGCTGTGCATCAATCTGCTCAATCCATAAATCATGCTGCACGGCCTTGGCCTGATCACGTTGTACCGGATCCGGACGTTTCCACATCCAGATCCCCAAAGCCCCAATCCCCAAAATAAGCACCAGCAAAAACCACATAGCTGCTCCACAACATTATTTTTGTTCTGCGAATAAATGTCATTCTAAACGCAGGCATAAAAAAAGCACAGACACTGTGCTTTTTATTTTTAAATCAGGATTTTGCTTTTTTACTGTCGAGCTTTTTCAGCCCTTCCGCCACAGCGACCATGGCAAAGCTCGAGGTCACCACCACGGCAGAGCCATAACCACCGCAGCGCAAACCGGCACTAGCACAGACATCGGCACTGGAGAATGGATTATCGATGGAATAGACACAGGTAATGCCAAATTTTTCTTTGGGCTTTTTACAGATGCCTTTAGCACGTAACTGGGCACGCAATTTGGCCAGCATCGGGTCCTGTTCGGTTTTAGATAAATCGGCGACCCGAATTTTCAGCGGATCCAATTTACCCCCTGCCCCGCCCGATACGATTAACGGAATCTTGTTAAAACGGCAATGTAGCATCAAGGCGAATTTGGCTTTGACATCGTCAATACAGTCGAGAATTAAATCTGGATCACCTGCTAAAACTCCTTTGATATTTTCAGGCGTCAGGTAATCATCGATCAGATTAATTTTAATGCGTGGATTAATTGCGCGGCAACGTTCAGCCATGACTTCAATTTTTTCATGACCCAGTGTGGTACTCATTGCAGGTAACTGACGGTTAATATTAGAAGCCGCCACCACATCCATATCGACCAAGGTCAGCTCGCCCACACCGCTACGTGCCAGTGCTTCTACCGCCCATGAACCGACACCGCCGATACCGATCACCATCACATGACTTTTTTCATAATGACTAAAGCTGTCTTCTCCATAAATTTTGGCAACACCAGCAAAACGGCGGTCATATTCATCATCTTGAAGCAGATCAGTCATAGGTCATCTATAGCAGTAAAAATACTGGATCATTTTAGCAAAATCGGCATTTTTTTACCGCCACTAAATTTTCAATCCATTTAAATAAGATTCAGGTCTGATAAGAGCGACAATTCGCCCACAATTGATTAAAATACAACCAACAAATTAATCCTATGTCATCTCGCCAAAGGGAGTGAAATATCATGTTATTTAACACCCTTTTGGGTTTGAATATGGTTTGCATCCTGCTGTATTGTTATTTGCTGATTAGTCAAAAGAACAAAAACTATTATCTCAGTATCCTGATTCGCTTCATCACTTTAGGACTATTTGGCTTGGTTATCTTTGAGCGTTATGAAACACAGAATCATCTGATTGTGCTATTGGTGTTGTGGGTAGGCTTTGAAAGTATTGAACAGTTTTACGCTAGAAAAAAATCCAGTTCGGTAAAATAAAAAAAGAGGCTTACGCCTCTTTTCCATCTCCATCCATCGGAATTAATCTTTATTCATGATAAAGAAATATTCACGATAATATTTTAATTCTGCAATCGAGTCACGGATGTCATCCATCGCTAAGTGCGAAGCATTTTTCTTCAGACCACCCATGATTTCCGGACGCCAGCGTTTTGCCAGTTCTTTTACGGAAGACACATCCAGATTACGGTAATGGAAATACTGTTCCAGTTCCGGCATCAGACGGTGCAAAAAACGGCGATCCTGACAGATCGAGTTACCACACATTGGTGATGATTTTGGGGTTACCCATTTTTTCAAGAATTCAATGGTTTGCTGCTCTGCATCCTGAGCCGTCAATTTACTGCGGCGTACACGCTCAATCAGACCAGACTGGCCATGTTGACGGGTATTCCACTCATCCATCGCATTTAAAATACGCGCAGACTGATGCACCGCAAGCACAGGACCTTCTGCCAGAATATTTAAATTGTCATCGGTTACAATCGTCGCAATTTCAATAATTTGGTCATTGTCTGTGTCTAGACCTGTCATTTCAAGGTCAATCCAAATCAGGCGGGTATCAGCGGTGCTGCTCATAAATGTGCAATCTTATTGGGTTTAAAAACAACTATAGTAGCAAATTAATTACATCTTGGGTGTCATTCTAGGGCTGCTTCATGCTATTTTTGCCATCTGATTTACCAGGTTTTTTGGGATATGAATGGCCTTAATACGTAAGCGTCGCCTGACAGAGCAACAACAGCGCCGCATTCAGAAACAACAGAAAACACGTCAAGAAGAACTGGATACCTCAAGTGATCTTGAAGGTCTGGTGGTACAGCATTATGGCCGTCAACTTGAAGTGCAAGCCTTGTCTACGCCTGACATTCACCCTGAAAAACCTGTGGTCGCCGATGGTGAGCCTGAACCTTTCTGGAAAGAGATTGAACTGGACAGCGTCTGGCGCTGTCATACCCGAACCAATCTGGATTTATTGGTAACGGGTGATCGGGTCAAATGGCAAGCCGATCCGAATACCGGTTTAGGAATTATTACCGCGATTCATCCCCGCAAATCCTTATTGACGCGTCCTGACCGTTATCACAAGGTTAAACCGGTAGCGGCCAATATTTCACTGATTGTGATTGTATTCGCTCCTCTGCCTGAGCCAGCGCCAGGTCTGATCGACCGTTATCTGGTGGCTTGTGCCGATGCCGATATTCCTGCACTGCTGGTGATGAATAAAGCCGATTTGTTAAAAGAAAACGATCCTATTCTGAATCTGCTGCAAGAATATCAAGACTTGGGTTATGAAGTGATGCAGACCCAATCCGATGGCGACCTGACTGCACTGTCTAATCGTCTGGAAAATGAAACGGTGGCTTTCGTCGGTCAATCTGGTGTGGGTAAAAGCACGCTGATTAATGCGATCGTGCCGGATGCCGCACAGAAAACCAATATTATTTCGGAAAACTCGGCACTTGGTCAGCACACTACGACATCAACGCGCTTGATCGGTTTTGGTGAAGGTGCCGCCCTGATTGACTCTCCGGGAATTCGTGAATTTGGCCTGTGGCATCTGACTTTAGATAAGGTACAAAGCGGCTTTCCTGAAATTGAAAACCTGCTCGGCCATTGTCAGTTCCGTAACTGTACCCATAAGCATGAAAAACAATGTGCTTTGCGTCAGGCTGCTGCCGCAGGTGAAATTTTACCGCGCCGACTGGACAGCTATTTACGTTTAATCGACGAAATCACTGAAGCACAGCAAAAAAATTAATTTTCTTAACCCTTGGCCCTTGAAGCGGTGATTTTGATCACCATATTTATGAGCTATACTCTTGGCAATTTTAAAATTGTAATTAGGTGAATTGTGGAACGTTGGTTCGAGTTTATGGGGAATCACCCCTTCTTATTTGGAACACTCGCGGTATTAGTGGTTTTGTTCTTCATTATCGAAGGTCAACGTAACGGTCGCAAAATTTCTCCGCAATCGCTGGGAATTTTAGTCAAAGCAAAAAATGCCATGCTGATTGATTTACGTGATGCCAAAGACTTCCGTGAAGGTCATATCAGCGGCAGCCGTAATATTCCATATAGCCAGATTACAAAACATGTTGAAGAGCTGAAAGCATCTGATCGCCCTTTGGTGTTCATTTGTAACCTTGGACAGGTGGCTGGTACTGCATTACAGCAGGTTGGTCATGCCGATGCCTACCGTCTTGATGGCGGCGTCAGCAACTGGAAAGCTCAAGGTTTACCTTTGGTGAAAAGCAAATAATCCACGAACAGGAGATTGATCATGGCTGAAGTTACTATTTACTCGACGACAGTGTGTCCTTATTGCGTGCGTGCAAAACAGCTACTGGAACGTAAGGGTGTGGCATATAAAGAGATTAACTTGTCTCAAGAAGCGCCTGAAGTACGTCTTGAATTGATGCAGCGTACCAATCACCGTACCGTGCCACAAATTTTTATTAATGATCAGTTCATCGGTGGTTTTGACCAACTTTATGCTTTAGAGCGTGAAGGCAAACTTGATGAATTGCTGGCTTAACCTTACTAAAATTATCACTTCATATTAAGGATCAAAAAATGAGTGAAGAACAACAAGCTCAACCACAATTGGCATTAGAGCGTATTTACACCAAAGATATTTCTTTTGAAGTTCCTGGGGCGCAAGTTTTTACCAAGCAATGGCAACCTGAGTTAAACATCAATCTTTCTTCTTCTGCAGAAAAAATTGATGAAACTCATTTTGAAGTAGCTTTGAAAGTCGTGGTTCAAGCAACCAACGAAGGTGATACCGCGTTTATCGTTGATGTCACTCAAGCCGGTATTTTCCTGATTGATGGCGTTGAAGAAGAGCGTCTGCCATATATCCTGGGTGCTTATTGCCCGAATATCCTGTTCCCGTTCCTACGTGAGGCAGTGAACGATATGGTAACTAAAGGCAGCTTCCCACAATTGCTATTGACTCCAATCAACTTCGATGCTGAATTTGAAGCCAATATGCAACGTGCACAAGCCGCTGCTGTGGATGGTCAGGCTTAATCGCTGTCCTTCAAATCTAAAAAAAGACCGCTTATGCGGTCTTTTTTTGAGCCCCTCTTTTTAAAGAGAGATTTGGGGAGATTAATTTCTTAACTCAATCCCTCCTAACCTCCCTTTAAAAAGGGAGGAATTCTCTCTCTCCTTTTAGGAGAGGGTTAGGGAGAGGTAAATTAATTAGTTAAAATTCTAGAACCCCTCTCTTTAACTCTCTCCCTGAGGGAGAGAGGACTTATAAAACTTATTCCGCATCCGCCATTAAATCAGCGCTCATGCCAACAGTGTTAAAGCCGGCATCAACATACAGGATTTCACCAGTAATCCCGTTGGCCCATGGCGAGCACAGGAACAATGCAGCATTACCGACATCTTCAATTGTCACATTACGTTTCAGTGGCGCAACTTTCTCATTCAGGTCGAGCATTTTACGGAATGATTTAATGCCTGAAGCTGCCAAGGTACGGATTGGACCTGCAGAGATCGCGTTCACACGAATCCCTTCCTGACCCAAGCTAGACGCCAAATAACGTACGCCAGCTTCTAAAGACGCTTTGGCCATACCCATGACGTTATAGTTTGGCATCACGCGCTCAGAACCTTGATAGGTCAATGTTAGCAAACAACCTTGACGGACTTGCAGCAAAGGTTTTGCCGCGCGTGCCATTGCGATAAAACTATAGGCACTGATGTCATGAGCAATATTAAAACCTTCACGATCCGTGATTTCGGTAAAGTCGCCATCCAGCGTATGTGCCGGTGCAAAACCGATAGAATGCACTACGCCGTCCAGACCATCCCAGTGTTTAGCCAGTTCAGCAAATGCATTGTCAATTTCAGCATCTACTGCCACATCACAAGGAAAAACCAGTTTCGAACCAAACTGTTCAGCAAAGTCATCTACCCGCTTTTTCAGCTTTTCATTTGGATAAGTAAAAGCCAATTCAGCACCTTCACGATGCAATGCTTGAGCAATACCAAAAGCGATCGATAATTTACTCGCAATGCCCGCGATCAAGAAGCGCTTACCCGCCAAAAGTCCTTGTGCCATGTGAATCTCACCTAAAAAAATGTATATGGCATGATGCCAAGTCTGGAGCATTTTAGAAATTGCATAATGCACCTTTTTTCTATTTATGATGAACTGGGAATTTAAGACCGAGTTAAGAGTATTAACTTAAATGGTCAAATGCAGAGCCTGATGGGTATTTTGCCAGAGCTGTTCAGCCAGCTCCTCTTTGTGCATATGCAGGCTTTTTGCCAGCCCTTGCAACACATAAGGTAAATTGGCAGGCGTATTTCTAGTACGATGCTCGCTTGAACTTTGACAACAAAGCGGCGTCATATCCGGACAGTCGGTTTCTACTACCAGATGTTCCGGTCCGACATACTGCACCACTTGATGAAGTTTTTTGGCATTTGGATTGGTAATTTGCCCGGTGATACCCAGTTTGAATCCCAGTTTGATAAAGGCTTTGGCTTCCTCAACCCCACCACCAAAGGCATGCGCAATGCCGCCCTGTTTAAACTGCTGCTGTTTTAAAATCTGCAAAACCTCCGCATGTGACTTACGGATATGCAGCAAAACCGGCTTATCGAATTGCTGTGCCAGTTCAAGCTGTGCAGCAAAAAAATCTTTTTGTTTCTGGAAAATTTCAGCCTGTTTGTGCTGTTTAAAAAAGGTATCCAGTCCGATTTCACCAATGGCAATACAGTGCTCATTTTTAAGCAGCTGTTCCAGCTCCTGTAAATGATCAGTCTGATGCTGTTCAATATAAAATGGATGCAAGCCCGGTGCTAAATGACTTTGCGGTGCATTTTCCAGGTCATTGATAAAGTCGTGAGTTCCTAACAGATCAGCAAAACGGTTTTGTAAAAAACCAATTAGAACCAGATGCTCGACACCTGCCGCTTTGGCCGCATACGCCAACTGTTCCCGATCAGGATCAAAATCGAGAACATCAAAATGGGTATGCGTATCAAACAGTTTTAAGGTCATTTGGCTTTTGCAGCAGATGCTGGCTGTGCCTCAGAGGCAGCTTTTTCAGTTTGAGGCAGATATTCAGGTTTCAGTACACCTTGTAGCTGCTCATAAGGAATCATTAAACGTGGCAAGCCCACCACATATGGCCCAATTTCATATTCGGCATATTGCAAGACCAGACCTTGTTGAGCCAGATAGAAATTATCGGTGAGTTTGAACTTCCAGGCCTGTTCATATTCCGCCACATCTTTGGCCAGCTTGGATTCTACCACCCAGTTTTTAAACGCATCATAAGCACGCGCTTCCAGTTGGGCTTTCTGTTTGGCCGCAATAATGTCATCCAGCTTAACCAGTTTTTTCTGCTCCAGATCAAAATTATAATAAGTCTGTGCAGATGCGCCGTGTGCTCCTCCCAGATAATAACTGCTGTTCAGAACCACGGTCGCCAAAGGATCTCCTGAATTCAAAATCTTGGGCTTAATCATCAGGCTAATACTATGACTGGCACTCAGGGCCTTGAGCTCTTTATCCAGATTCAAGAAAGTTTGCATATAAGGTTGAGTTTGCTGCTCAAGCTGCTGTTTTGGTGTCACCACTGTTGCTAAAGCAGCTTTGGGTTCAGAGGCGGCAACGTCTGCTTCGCTGGCAGCGCTCACTTTTGCCGGTTCAATCGCATCAAGAGACAGGATATTTTTCAACTGTTGCAGAATCTGCTGGTCGATCCATTCATCAATAAAGCTCTGATTACTGTTCAGACGTTCGATCGAAATTTCCGGACAGCTTTTGTCTTCACATTCTGGAATCGCCAGCTTGAGCTTTTCGGTATCGCCGCTGAGTTTAAGTGCTTCAGCTTCGGCTTGTAGCACCTCGGAAGCACTTGATTCTTCCGGCTCATTACTCTTCGGCTGACAGGCACTCAGCAAGATCGCTGATGCCAGGATGGATAGACAAAAGATATTCTTGTATTTTGGCATTCATTCACCTTTTTGGAACCTGTACGCTTGCAGGATCATGAGCTTTAAAACATATGCTGATAGATATCAGCTTTCAAGACCTGTTGTGTTTGTTGTTTTGTTAAATAAATATCCAGTTGTTTGGCATCTTTGCTAATTTCATGGCTGCGAAAATGCAGCCCAATGCCTTCCTGATCAAAGAACCAGTCAGCCTGTCCCCAATACAGTTTTTTCGGCGCTTTCTGCTGAACTTGCTGATCGTTTTCTTTGAGCCATGTATCATAGGCTTGCTGAATAATCTGATCCATTACTAACTGTTGCTTAGGATCGACAATATCCAGTGGGGTTAGCATTTTCTGCTGGCGACGATCAGCCACAAAAAAATAATAGCGCTCATGCACGCTGACATTTTCCTGTTTGGTATCGACCCCAATCTGCATCAATACATATTGATTGCGTTGGTAAGGAATACGGGTATATAGCGATAACTCATAAGCCTTGTTCAGATTGAGCTGCGCCTGCCACGCATCCGATTTTTTTACATAGGCATTGATCGCCTGCTGTAAATTCATGTCCTGTTTCAAGCCGATTTGATCCTGAATCACTTTGGCCTGCTGCTTTTCAATCCATTGGTTCATCCATGGATCAACCGTATGCAAGGTCTGAATATCCAGATTGATACAGTTTTTATTTTCACAAAATGGCAAGGCAATTTTAGCCGGCTGCTCTTGAATATTCAGATAAGGCAAAACATCTGCGGTCTGCTGAGCTGCGGTCATTTTCTCATTTTGCGGAGTATTAACAGGCTCTTTTTCGCTTTGATCACAGCCACTCAGGACAAGACTTAAACCAATCACAGAACCGAGGACGACTTCCTTGCTGAGCTTCATTCTCTTTGCTATATCTATCGAGTTATTAATTGCTTAAATGTAGCATAAAATAAAACAGCTTCCGGAGAAGCTGTTTGATATTTTTAAACTTTAGCTGCGAAGCCTGAAATTTTAGTGTTCACGCGTATTGTGGAACACGATGTCCGGATAACGTTCTTGCATGAGCTGTAAATTCACTCGGCTTGGCGCAAGATAAGTTAAATGACCACCGCCATCGACAGACAACTGGTCATGGGCTTTTTTCTTGAATTCGTTGAATTTCTTCTCGTCATCACAAGATACCCAACGCACTGTGTTGATACTGACCGGTTCGTAAACACAATCCACCTTGTATTCTTCTTTCAGACGGTAAGCCACCACTTCAAACTGTAGCACACCCACCGCACCCACGATCAGGTCGTTGTTATTCTGCGGCATGAATACCTGGGTCGCGCCTTCTTCTGAAAGTTCTTTCAGACCTTTTTGCAACTGCTTGGATTTTAATGGATCCTTCAAGCGGACACGGCGGAACATTTCAGGCGCAAAGTGCGGAATACCGGTAAACTGAAGTTTCTCACCCGAGGTAAATGTATCACCGATCTGAATGGTGCCATGGTTATGCAGACCAATAATATCACCCGGCCAAGCTTCTTCCAGATGCTGACGATCGCCAGCCAGGAAAGTTAAGGCATCGCTGATGCGCACATCTTTGTCCAGACGCACATGCTTCATCTTCAAGCCTTTTTCATACTTGCCTGAACAGATCCGCATGAAAGCAATACGGTCACGGTGCTTCGGATCCATATTGGCCTGAATCTTGAAGACGAAACCGGTAAAGCCTTCTTCATCCGCTTCCACAACACGATCTTGGGTCGGATGGGCTTTAGGAGATGGCGCATATTGACTGAAAGCATCCAGAACATGGTCGACACCAAAATTACCCAAGGCTGTACCAAACAACACAGGCGTTTGACGACCCGCCAGAAATTCTTCGCGGTCTAAAGGCTCATTGGCCATTTGTACCAGTTCAAGCGATTCTTCAAATGCCGCCCAAGCCAGTTCACCCACTTTCTCACGAAGATCAGGATAGTCATAACCATCACGCACTTCGATCTCAGTAATCACTGAACCGAAACCGGCTTTATACACGTAGAATTTTTCTTCGATTAAATTAAATACACCGGCAAAATCACGGCCTGTACCGAGTGGCCAGGTGATCGGGACACATTTAATTTTTAGAACGTTTTCGATTTCATCCAGAAGCTCAAGCGGCTCACGGATTTCACGGTCCATTTTATTGACGAATGAAATGATCGGGGTATCGCGCATCCGACACACTTCCATTAGTTTAATGGTTCGGTCTTCGACACCTTTTGCCCCGTCAATCACCATCAGCGCCGAGTCTACCGCGGTTAGGGTACGGTAGGTATCTTCCGAGAAGTCTTCATGTCCCGGGGTGTCCAGAAGATTGATCATCTTGTCTTTGAAAGGGAACTGCATCACTGAGGTTGTGATCGAGATGCCACGTTCTTTTTCCATTTCCATCCAGTCTGATGTTGCGGCCCGGTCAGATTTACGGCTTTTTACCATCCCGGCCACCTGAATAGCCTGACCCCATAACAGCAATTTTTCTGTCATGGTAGTTTTACCGGCATCGGGGTGGGAAATAATAGCGAACGTACGTCGCTGGGCGACTTGTGCCGCCAGTTCTTGCTTAAAGCTCATGAAATACACCTACTGCTCAATGCACAGCATTCGAGATCAAATTCGATCAATATGAAAAAAATTGGCGATATTGTAGCAGAGTTTCAGGGTGGAGTTCCGTGAGCCATGTTGTCTATCTATCCTGACGCTCAATGAATTAGAGCGCTATTCATGGAATTGTAAGTTTTCTAGTCGTTGTTCATCTCCCGGCAAGCCCAGCAAAAAGCCTTGTAACTGTTCACAACCGAGCCGGGTTAAAATTTCTGCTTGCGCTTCTGTTTCAACACCTTCGGCGGTCACCACCAAGCCCAGTTTTATGGCCAGCTGAATAATGCTTTCCAGAATCATTTCTTCTTTGGAGCCGACTGCCAGATTTTTGATAAATTCCCGGTCAATTTTTAACTCATCTACGGCGAAATTCTTTAAATAGAGAAAACTTGAATGTCCCGTACCAAAATCATCAATGGCTAGACGGATGCCCATTTGTCTTAAACGCTTAAAGCTGCGCATACTCACATCAATATGATGCATGGCAGTCGATTCAGTAATCTCGATCATTAAATGCTGAGGACTGATTTTATATTGTGCAAATAACTTTTCTAAAGTACTAAATAGATGCTTATGTTCAAATTGCACCGCAGACAAATTGACCGCGATAGGGAAAAATTCAGTATGTGTATCTTGCCATTTTTGAATCTGCTGACAGGCCAGTTCCAATGCCCAATAGCCCATTTGAATAATCAGTCCGGTTTTTTCAGCCGCATTGATAAACAGATTCGGGCCGAGCAAACCAAACTGGGGATGGTTCCAGCGAATTAATGCCTCTACCCCACACAAGCTACGATCCTTGGTCCGAAACTTGGGCTGATAAAACAGCACAAACTGCTGCTCTTCCACGGCTTTATATAGGTCATTAATCAGGGTGCTTTGGCTTTTGCTTTCATCCTGGTCGGTAGAATAATTAAAGACTGAATAGGTATTGCGTCCCTGATACTTGGAACTCAGCATCGCGGCATCGGCATTGACCAGCAAATCCTGTAAATTTTTGCCGTGTTCGGGATACATGGCAATGCCAATACTGCCCGAGATATGAATACTCTTGCCTTCAATCAGGAAACTTTCCTGAATCAGTTCAAGAATCTGTTCTGACATTTTTGCAGCTTTGGCGACAGAGGTATTTTCCAGCACCAGCAGAAATTCATCCCCACCAATTCTGAGCAGCTTGGAATGATGACCCAATAACTGATGAATCCGTGTGGTCAACTGAATCAGCAACTGATCACCGACCAGATGGCCAAACACATCATTGACTGCCTTAAAACGATCCAGATCGATATATAAAAAAGCAATTTCATGCTGCTGTTCGGACTGACCTGAAAACAGCAGATTTGCATATTCAACCAGATACAAACGGTTAGGCAATTTGGTCAGATTGTCCTGAATGGTTTGATTTTCAATTTGTTGATTGGCCCATGCAAGCTGACGGTTGCGTAATCCCACACGCAGTTCGGACACGATGATACAAATCAGCGTTACCAGCAGCAATCCACTCATCAGTATCATGGCCAGAAATAGCTGATCATGTGCCTGAACTAATTCCGGTGACTGTTGCATATGGGCGGCAGTAAAATTGAATGACATCATGCTAATAGAGTGCATGCCAAAGATGCTGAGTGCGATCACACCTAATACGAGAACTGACCGGAAAAATGACCAAGTACTTCTGGTACTTAACCAGAGGATAAACATAGAGGCAATGCATATCACCAGAACAGACAGGAGCAGCATCCCCCAATCCAGCTCGTATTTATTCAGCACAAAACTTGCTGTCAGCCCAATAAAATGGATCAACCAGATGAATAGACCCAATAGCATGGCGGTTAGCATTAAATTGAAGGTTTTAAAGTTTGGCTGTGAAGCGCCTGAAGCAAATTTTTTAATCCGTGCGATGAGATAGCAAGCGACCAATGCAGAAAGAACGGACCCGATGAGCAGACCAATATCATGCTGAATATCAATCATATAAAATGTTCCCCAGCGGTGATCATTTTTATTATGCTCTGCACTGATATTTCCATTTTCACCCGGTCAAATTTGAGCTCAGTAAAATCTCAAGACTGACCATCTATGCAAGCCAATTGGTCTGCAACAACATCAGTCTTAACTAAAATTTAGAATTTATATTTCTTTCTTTTGAAGTTGAGAATTGCCCCAAAAATAAAACTCAACAGAAAAATAAAATACAACTTATATATTAGAAGTGTTTCAAATTTAAGCAAATATTTAGCTTCATTTTTTTAGCTCATTTATTCGATCACCATCACAATTTTTTTCTTTTTATTTAGACAGATGGCACTTCATAGCAAAATTTTATTTGGTCTTTTGTGCAGATTTGCAAAATAAAAAATAGCCTGTCGAAACAGGCTATTTTTATCAACGACCAATGAGGCTAAAACTTAGGGTTTTGCCTGTAATTTGGCATAGTCCAGTAACACATTTGCCGCTTCAATCACAAACGCTTCTTCTTCAGGCAGAGCCGGACGTTCTTTGGCCTTCATCTTGGCACGTGTTTCAATCAAGGCATCCAGCGAAGCCTGATAACTTTCCCAGTTTGGATAAGGTTTCAGACCTGTTGCAGCACGACGAGTATTTTCTGCGTCCAGCGTTTTTTGCTCCATGGCAATCAACTCAGCTTTACGCTGTTGTAAGTCCAGTACCTGACGTTTCTCTTCTTCGGCTTTCTTCATCACGGCTTTACGCTGTTCTAAATACTTGAACTGAGAATCCAGTGTGACCCTTTGCTGAGAAAGTTTAGCCAATTCAGGAACGTATTTCTGTACTGCACCTTCACGTTTAAATGGTGCCGTTGGAATGGTATCCCACTGCAAGGCATTTTTAGCCTTACGCTCACCAAACTCTTCGTTATAAATATCAACCAGTTTAATGTCCGGAATAACCCCTTTATTTTGGGTACTGCCACCGGTCACACGGTAGAATTTACGCTGCGTCAATGTCGCCTGACCATGCGCCAGACTATCCAGTTGTACCTGTGCTGTACCTTTACCGGTGGTGGTACTGCCAATCACAATCCCGCGCTCATAATCCTGAATCGCAGCTGAGTAAATTTCACTGGCCGATGCAGAGGCCAGATTCACCATCACTGCCAATGGACCAGCATAAGTTTGTGCACCGCCATCATCATCTTCAAAGACGCTGACATTGCCATTGCCATCACGGATCTGCACCACTGGACCAGACTTGATCACCTGCCCCAACATACGCGCCACTTCTTCCAGTGAACCACCTGGGTTATTCCGTAAATCGACAATAATCCCGGCAACATTCTTCGCTGCCAGCTCTTTCAAGGCTTTGTTGGTATCTTCAGACACCGAACGATAATCGGTACCGGCACGGCGTGCACGATAGTTCAGGTAGAACGATGGAATTTCGATCACACCATATTGATATTTCTTGCCATCGCGTTGAATGTCGACTACACGCGTACGTACACCGGCATCTTCTTCCTGAATCACATCGCGGGTAATGGTCACATTACGTGCCTGCCCCATGGCAGCACCCGCACCGAGTAAGCGTAAAGTCACTTTCGTGCCACGTTTACCACGAATCAGACCGACAATTTCATTACTTGGCCAGCCAATGACATCGACCATCTGCTCGCCGTCTTGTGCCACACCAATGATACGATCCCCTGATTTCACCTGACCAGATTTGCTGGCCGGACCACCTTCAACGATGGTTTCAATCTTGGTGTAATCTTCATTGCCACGTTCTGGACGAATCGATACGCCGACGCCTTCCAGCTGTAAAGTCGTCTGACGATTCAGCTCCATCGCATCCACAGGCGGGAAGTAATTACTGTGCGGATCATAAGTCAGCATCATCGCGTTCAGTGTCTTGTCGAGCACATCATCGCTCTTGATGCGGCTGAGACGTTCCAGCTGACGGGTATAACGCTTGGTTAAGGTTTGCGCAGGCGTCAGATCTTCAGGACCCGTCAGGTCTTGTCCATTCGCCAGTTCCGGATTGGCTTTCAGGGCTTTCTGCTTGGCCAATTCCTCTTCTTTACTGATGGTCAAATTGATCAGCTGAGACACCAGCATTTTCGACCAATGCGCGCGCTGTTCAGCCTCAGTTTTAAAGAACGGCGCTTTTTCACGATCCGTTTCGATATAAACATTCGGCTGATTCAGATTTTGCGGTTTTTTCAGTTCATTCAACATATAGGTGTAGAACTGGTGCAAGCGCTGTTGATATTGCGCATGCATTTCATAAGGGCCAGACAAATTGCCGGCTTTCAGATTGGCACCAAAATTGGCACCATAGCGTTTCTTATAGTTTTCAACTTCTGGGGCCAGAAACAGACTGTGTTCCGGATCAAGACTATCAATATAGAAATCAAAAATACGCTGGGAAGTCTGGGCATCCAGACGCATATTTAAATAGTGCTGACGGTCAACCAGGGTTGCCAGCTGACGTGACACCAGCGCCTGCTCTTGAGATGGCTGAATTGCTTTACTGACCACTTCATTACTATTGGCCGCAATCGCATCATTCACTACATGGGTAAAAAAGAATCCACCTGTCGCAATCGCAACTGCGCAAGCTATAGTTTGAAATTTCATAAATAATTCGTACTTCCTTGGCCTAGAGACCAATGTGACCGTGTTGCTTTTCGACCAGAATTTAACGTATTCAGCATCTTAAACAACTTAATATGTTTATGTCGTGTAGTTTTATCATATTCTGTGCTGACAAAGTGTAGCAAATCATTGCAGAATTCAGGTATTGTTTTCTCCGAAAACTCTAAAACGGATTCCGCATATGATTGGCGCATTGATGCTCGACATCGCAGGCACAACCCTCACTCAAGAAGATATTGAACTATTAAGTGCGCCGCAAGTCGGTGGAGTGATTTTATTTGGTCGCAATATCGAATCTCCCGCCCAAGTCCGTGCTTTGACCGATCATATGCGTCAGGTGCGTCCTGATATTTTAATTGCAGTGGATCAGGAAGGCGGTCGTGTACAGCGTTTAAGACAAGGCTTTACCCTGCTGCCTGCCATGGGGAAATTTGGCGAACTTTATACGAGCGATCCACAGCGTGCCCTTGAACTGGCTGAAAAATGCGGCTGGCTGATGGCGACTGAAGTACTGGCTGTCGGAATTGATTTCAGCTTTGCACCGGTACTGGACCTGAATGACATCAGTGATGTGATCGGTGATCGTAGCTTTGCCCAAAATATTCAGGACATTATTCCACTCGCCAGCGCATTTCTAAAAGGTATGAAACGTGCCGGCATGGCCTCAACCGGTAAACATTTCCCAGGTCATGGTTCGGTTAAAGCAGACTCGCATGTTGCTGCAGCAATTGATACGCGCTCCTATGCAGAAATCCAGCAAAAAGACATGCAAACATTTATCCAACTGCAACCACAACTGGATGCGCTGATGCCGGCTCATGTCATCTATAGTCAGGTCGATCCCAATCCGGCAGGCTTCTCTGAATTCTGGATTCAGAAAGTTTTACGTCAGGAGCTTGGTTTTGACGGTGTCCTGTTCTCGGATGATTTAAGCATGCAGGCCGCATGTGTCGCAGGCGGTGCCGATGCCCGAATTCAGGCCGCACTCAAAGCTGGTTGTGATATGGGTCTGGTCTGCAATGATCGTGCAGCACAATGTATTGCACTGGAAGGGATTGTTGATTTGCCCCTCCCGAACCAGCAACGCCTGGAACGCATGCGCGGCAACATCCCGAACATCCAGATTGGTGACGAACTGGATCTGGGTGAAGAATGGCGCGAGATCCGTGATGAAATACTGGCATTTAAACAGAAATCCAGCTAAAACTTTTTAAATCCAATCAATATGAAAAAGGGACACGACAAGGTGTTCCTTTTTCATTATAGTAATGAAAAGGTTACACTATTATTTAATCAACTTAAAAATAACAATAAGGTCAGAACAAATATGACAGACTCACTTTCGCAACATCGCCATATTTCTTTTACGGCGCACTATACCGGCTATATCTGGTATCAAATGGGAATCTCACATCCAGCCTTTGCTACATCCAAAGGCAAGTTTCTGGCCAAACTGCTTCATCCCCTTGAATCCTGGGCAGAACGCCATGTCGGCGGTAGCATGCGGACTACACTTAAGCAGCGCCATCAGATGATTGATGAGCATTTGTGTCAACTAATTGAGCAACATCCACAACTTCAGGTTCTTGAAATTGCCTGCGGACTATCTCCACGCAGCTGGAATTTCAGACAGAAATTCCCCGAGATTAATTATCGTGAACTGGACCTGCCGGATATGGCCAAGATCAAGACGCAGGCTTTACAGCAGATCGATCAGTATGCCCCTGAAGTCCTGACTGCCGATATTTTTAGTGAAGAACTGGACTGTATTTTTCAGATGTTTGACCGCAACCAGCCCTTAGTGGTCATTAGCGAAGGACTGATTAATTATTTTGATCAGCGTATGTTAGGTATTCTGATGCAAGGTATTACAGAAAATGCGCAGTATTTCCCGGCAGTTCACTATCTCAGCGATATTTATCCCGAACCGGTGAAAAATAAACTGGCGAATTTTATCTGGAGCAGTAGCCGTCTGCTTAAATTCATGTCTCGTAGTGCGTTCACCTTTCATTTTAAATCCCCCCAAGAACTGCAGCACTTTTTTCAAGATGCAGGATTTGACCAGGTTGAGGTACAACAACCACAACGTTATTTTGCCGAGCCTCGTCAGCCAAACCCGGCACCAGAACAAGATGAACATTTAGGTGATCTGGTCTGGATGATTCATGCAGTGAAAAAAAACAGCGTTTAAGCACGCTGTTTTTTATGGTGATGTTTTTTTAAATTGCTGTATCAAATACTTCAGTTTGTGAAAGTACTTTTTGCATTTGTACAAAGCGTAATAAGCGTTCTGCGACTTCAAAACTGCCATGTTTGAATAAGGCACGCAGCTGGGTGTCATCCTGTTCAAAGATCAGGCACTCAATCTGAAATTCCCCAACTTCATCTTCCAGATGCAAGGCCAGATCACGTGGATAAGCTGTTGCGCATACTGCCTGTTCTACATCTAACTCCAGCAATACCCCAAAGAAATTCATGTCCACGATCTCTGCTTTTAAAATGAGATCAGAATGACGATGACTGAGGAAACGCTGTGAATCTTGCACCTGAATCCGCTCTTCACCGCGACGTTCAAGCTGCTGTATCTGCTCAGGGCTAAACGGAATAATTCCCGGCAACTGATCGACCGGTTCATCACGTAAGAAGGTTGCAAACAGATGCATGGTTTCTTTACGACGTTGTAACTGCGGTACATGATCGGCGCCTGCAATTTGTACATACTGCATATTCGGACATTGCAGGGCAAAATTGGCATTCTCATGTGGCAAGGTAAAACTGTCATATTGCCCACATGCCACCAGCACTTTGCACTGTGGAATCGGCACATTGGTCAGACGCAATAAACGGTTGCAATTGATATCATAACGATCCTGTTCGGTGGCCGTAAATTCCGCCATCTGTTTAAAGAACAAACGCTTTGCAGTCGGTGACATCCGGGTTTCTGTTAAACGTGCATGATTCACCAGGTACAAAATGACGGCCTGACCAAATTCATCCATACGCTGTTCTTTCATTAGATGCAAAGACTCTTCCAGCAGCATTCGCCAGCTTTTACGGGTTTTCTGCATCACACCCATCAGGATCATCCGATCGACCAGTTCAGGACGCTGATCTGCCAAACAGGAAGCCACCACTGAACCCAAGGACATGCCTAGAATTGCCACTTGCGGCAGCTGCATCTGTTCCAGCCAGCGCCCCAGCATCGCAGCAAGGTCTTCAAGCTCCAGTGTTCCGGCAGACAGCCCCGTATCGACATTACTAATCTGCTGGTTGGCCCCCATGGACGGTAGGTCAATCAGAATGATGGGACCTGCATCAAAAAGCTGTTCTACACAGTATTTGTAGGAATTAAAATTCTGGAAAGCTCCCCCAATAATCACCATGGGTCTTAAATGTAAGGTATCCGGACGGGCGATCGCCATATATTCGATTTTCCAGCCGTCCATCCAGGTCGTACGTGGCGGCTGCTTAAAACTGTGCTTATCATAAAGATCAAAAAAACCATCGTGGCTATGTTGTTCCAATACATGGGTGTCCATGTGGATAATGGAATTCATATTCCTTTTCCTCCGTCCTTGCCTTATTTTTATTGTGCAAGTCATGCTTAACAGATCTTATATTTCAGGCACATTCCGGTGTGCCTGAACACGCATCCTGCTCTTTAATAATTATAAATGACATCAATGCCGCGTGTTTCATTCTATACAGAGCTGCTTTTCACAAGCAACCGCTTCAGTGACCACTTATCTGCTTTTAAACAGAAAACAATTTCAAAATGTTTAGAAGTCTGCGAAAACGGATGATTTTTAATAGATGGGCTTCATTGTGCAGCAGCAGGCTGTTAATATCGAAATGAAATTTCTAAGTGATCAAACCGCTATGCAAGAGTCTATTGAACAATACATGCAAACGGTAGGACAGCAGGCACGCCAAGCGTCTCGCATTTTGGCTCGCGCGTCCACCCAAACTAAAAATAATGCGTTATCCGCTATTTATACGGCTTTAGAAAATAGTCAAACTACTATTTTGGCTGCTAACCAGAAAGATATGACCAAGGCGCATAACAATAATCTGGACTCAGCCCTGCTTGATCGCTTAGAACTCAACCCCGCACGCTTTAAAGGTATGTTACAGGGCCTAAAAGATGTCATTGGCCTGAAAGATCCAATTGGTGAAATTAGTGATATGGCTTATCGCCCATCCGGGATTCAACTGGGCAAGATGCGTGTGCCTTTAGGTGTGGTCGGCATGATCTACGAGTCACGTCCTAACGTCACGTTGGAGGCGGCATCACTCGCGCTCAAATCAGGCAATGCCATTATTTTACGGGGCGGTTCAGAAGCTCTGGAATCGAATCAGGCAATTGCAGTCGCGATTCAGCATGGCCTGAAAGTCGCAGGCTTGCCTGAGGCTGCCGTACAGGTGGTAAATACGACTGACCGCGCTGCAGTGGGCCAGTTGATTACCATGACCGAATATGTGGATGTGATTGTGCCTCGTGGCGGCAAGAGCCTGATCGAACGGATTACCGAGGAAGCACGCGTACCGGTCATTAAACATTTAGATGGCAACTGTCATGTCTATGTAGAAGCACAAGCGGACTTGTTGAAAGCATTGCCTATTGCGCTCAATGCCAAAACCCATCGTTATGGCGTATGTAATGCCATGGAAACCCTGCTGGTTGATGAAAAAGTTGCTGAAGAATTCTTACCACGCATCGCAGAGCTATATCAAGAGAAAAAAGTTGAACTGCGTGGTTGCCGGGAAACCCAGCGTATTCTTGGAGATGCAGTCATTACGGCCACTGAAGAAGACTGGTATACCGAGTATCTGGGTCCGATTCTGGCGATCAAAGTTGTTTCTGGTATAGAAGAAGCCATTGAGCACATTAACAAATATGGCTCGCATCATACTGATTCTATTATTACGGAAAACTACAGTCTGGCACGCGAATTTCTGGCGGGTGTAGATTCAAGTTCGGTCATGATCAATGCCTCTACTCGTTTTGCAGATGGTTTTGAATATGGCTTAGGCGCAGAAATCGGGATTTCGACCGATAAAATCCATGCTCGTGGCCCAGTCGGTCTTGAAGGCCTGACTTCGCAGAAATGGATTGTCTTTGGTGATGGTCAGATTCGCCAATAAGTATTCAGATCGCTCATTTAAAACAGCCTCACTTATGAGGCTGTTTTTTTATGGACAGAAAAATTGACACTGAAATAGATGGATCAGAGCCTTCAGGTCATTTTATTAATGAATCTCTTTATAGAATTGTATTTAGAAACAATATTTGCCTTTTCAGGCGCTAAACTAAAAACCAATCTGTTCTAAAATTAAATTTAAGCAGAATTGAGTATTCTTATTGATTATATTTTCATCATCATTTTATTTATAAATGAAAACTATGAACTGATAAATTTTAGTTATTATTGTTAAATCGGTCGATAATGCTTAAGTCTAATCTGCTAAAGTCTATCTAGGACAGAAAAAAAACAAATGTTAAAACATATTCATTGATCTGGATTGCTGCTTCACTGTCCGCAATTGGGTCAAGCAAATGGACGAGAATTTTAATTAAAAATTGGGTAATCAATCGTGTCTAAATCAGTATTAGTTATTAATTGTGGCTCTTCTTCAATCAAGTTTGCATTACTTCTTGAGGAGCAGAATTTCCGTATTCATGGTTTAGCTGAGAACTTAGGCACAGAGAATGCTCGCATTAAAGGTGTGACAGTTGGCAATGAGCCGGTCGATATCCACATTCCATTTGCTGACCACAAAAAAGCACTCGAAGTCGGTCTGGAACGTCTAGCCAACTACCGTCCTGATGCGATCGGTCACCGTGTGGTACATGGGGGCAGCCTGACCAAGGCTGAACTGATCAATGACGAAATTATTGAAAAAATTCGTGAAGCAACACCGCTTGCGCCATTACACAATCCGGCTCAT
Source organism: Acinetobacter sp. CIP 102136 (assembly GCF_000369685.1). GTDB lineage: Bacteria > Pseudomonadota > Gammaproteobacteria > Pseudomonadales > Moraxellaceae > Acinetobacter > Acinetobacter fasciculus. The sequence continues at coordinate 418,906 of NZ_KB850141.1, read as the reverse complement.
CTGATTGGCATTGAAGCTACCAAACGTTTATTCCCGGAATTACCACAGGTGGCGGTATTTGATACTGCCTTCCACCAAACCATGCCAGCGCATGCTTATCGTTATGCCCTGCCGAAATTCTTATATACCGCTCATGGTGTACGTCGCTATGGTTTCCACGGGACTAGTCATGCCTATGTTTCAGAGCGCGGTTCTGAACTGGCAGGCAGTTTCAAACAAGGTGGCTGGTTAACCGCGCATTTAGGTAATGGTAGCTCGACCTGTGCCGTTTGGAATGGGAAAAGTGTAGATACCTCAATGGGCTTAACCCCGCTTGAAGGCATTGTTATGGGCACACGCAGTGGCGATGTCGACCCAAGCCTGCATAGCTTCCTGGCGAAAAACCTGGGTTGGGATATTTATAAAATTGACAAGATGCTGAATAGCCAAAGTGGTCTTTTGGGCTTGTCTGACCTGTCGAATGACATGCGCACCCTGATTGAAGCCTCAGAGCAAGGCAATGAAGATGCCGCACTGGCGATTGAAGTATTCTGCTACCGTTTAGCTAAGTCTCTGGCAGCGTTGAGCTGTGGTCTGCCACGTCTTAATGGTCTGTTTTTCACTGGTGGCATTGGCGAAAACTCTGCATATATCCGTGAAAAGACCATGACTTACCTGCCTCATTTTGGTTTCAATCTGGATAAAAACGCCAACAATGAATTGAAACGCGGTACCGAAGGCCGAATCGATTCAGGCACAGGCCCACAAATCTGGGTAGTGCCAACAGATGAAGAAGGCCGTATCGCACAAGAAGTTCAAAGTGTTGTTGAACTTGAAGTGGAGCGCAATACTGCAAAAAAGTCTAAAGCTGAGGTAACGCCTGCATAAGCAGGCTTAGCCACTTTTTAACTGATTTTTATTATTCTGCGACTGACATAACTTATGAAAACAATTTTATTGGTTCCCACTGGGGAAGGCGTAGGCTTAACTTCTGCATGTTTGGGCCTGATTTATGCACTGGAATGCCAAGGGGTAAAAGCTGGTTTCCTGAAACCTTTTGCTCAGGAATTGAATGAAATCGAAGACCGCACCACGGCTTTGTATCGTCATATTTCTCAAAGTGAAACGGTGGAACCCATCCGTTATAGCAAAGTCTTGCAGCAGATCAATCTGGGTGAACAAGATGAATTGCTTGAAGAAGCGGTACGTTTGCATCGTCAAATTGCCAAACAGCATGACCTGATTATTGTCGAAGGTTTGTTGCCAAATACTCAGGACAGTTTTGCCGATGATTTGAATGCTTCACTGGCACAAGCCCTTGATGCCAAAGTTATTGTGGTCAGTAATGCCAATATTCAGCAGCCAAGCCAAACCGCAGACAAAGTTGAACATCAGCTGCGTAATTTTGGTGGCGCTAGCTCTACCCGCCTGGCAGGGATCATGTTGATGCGTACCAAAGGACTGCCTGAAGAATCTGCGCAGATTCCTGTCACGCTGAATCCGGATTTACGCCTTAAAACTGAAACCGCCGAATTTATTAGAGCTATTCAGCAGACGCATCCGCATATTGGTTCTGAAAAATTGCCAGTGATTGGCTTGGTGCCTTTCAGTAAAACCTTAAGTGTGCCACGCATGTCTGATCTGGCTGCCCATATTTCTGCTTACTGGATTAATGAAGGCGAAGCCAAACAGCGCCGTGTGCAACACAGTAGTCTGATTTCAGCCAATATTGAACATGAACTACATAAGTTTGTAGCTGGCGAATTAATTATTAGTGCCTCTGACCGGATTGATGTATTACTGGCAAGTAGTCTGGCCAGCAGTAATGGGATTCCTTTGGCCGGTCTGGTGCTGACTGAACATCAACAGCCAAATGATCATGTACTGGAATTCTGCCAGGCTGCCATCAAGCAAGGTTTACCGATTTTACATACACCACTCAGCACGTTTGAAACCGCACAAAAACTGGCAAATCTCAGCAATGAAATTCCAGTGGATGATACCGAACGTGCAGATCAGGTGACACGTTTTGTTTCAAGCCATATCAATCCGGAATGGCTGAATCAAATGTTGAATGGTTCTTATAAGCCACGTCTGTCACCTTCCGCTTTCCGTCATGAACTGGTACAGAAATCGATTGCTGCGAAAAAACGTATTGTACTGCCAGAGGGTGATGAACCGCGTACCGTACAGGCTGCGGCCATTTGTCAGGCGCGTGGTATTGCACAGTGTATTTTGCTGGCCAAGCCTGAAGCTGTGCTAGAAGTAGCCAAAGCTCGCGGTATTGAATTGCCTGAAGATCTGGAAATTCTTGATCCGGATCTGGTGCGTGAAAACTACATCGACAAGATGGTGGAGCTGCGTAAAGGCAAGCTCAACGAACTACAGGCCCGTGAACAACTGCAAGATACAGTAGTACTTGGCACCATGATGCTGGCGCTGGATCAGGTTGACGGTTTGGTGTCGGGTGCAGTGCATACCACGGCGAATACGGTACGTCCTGCTTTCCAGCTGATTAAGACTGCTCCGGATTACTCACTGGTATCTTCCGTATTCTTTATGCTGTTGCCAGATGAAGTCTATGTGTATGGTGACTGTGCGATCAATCCGGACCCTGATGCAGAACAGCTGGCCGAAATTGCAATCCAGTCCGCCGATTCTGCCAAAGCCTTTGGTATAGATCCACGCATTGCCATGATTTCCTATTCGACAGGAACTTCGGGTACTGGCGCTGATGTGGAAAAAGTCGCGGAAGCTACACGCATTGCCAAAGAACGTCGTCCTGACCTGTTGATTGATGGGCCATTACAATATGATGCAGCATCGGTGGAAAGCGTGGGGCGCCAAAAGGCACCTGATTCACAAGTGGCTGGACGTGCCAATGTATTTATTTTCCCGGATCTGAATACCGGTAACACGACCTATAAAGCGGTACAACGTGCTGCCAATGTAGTCAGTGTTGGACCAATGCTGCAAGGCTTGAATAAGCCGGTCAATGACCTGTCGCGTGGTGCCTTGGTCGATGACATCGTGTTTACCATTGCCTTAACCGCGATTCAGGCCGAGCAGCAAGAAGCTTAATACTTCTTGAATTTAAGTTTTCCAAACCATCTGATTGAAAAATCAGGTGGTTTTTTTATAAAAAAACACTCATAGCTTCAATAAATTCAGCACGCGATCATTATCTCGTTTTAATAAATGGCGGATTCAAGCGGCAAGTGCAACAGTATAAAAACCAGCCATAACTTCACTAGGCGTATACCAGCTTAGTGTTTTTCTAGGACGATGGTTGAGTGCAAATTCTATTTGCTCTATTTGTTCGTTTGACACGTCATCAAACGATGATGATTTTGGCAGATATTGACGGATTAAACCATTCGTATTTTCATTTCTTGCTCGCTGAATAGACTTATAGGGATCAGCAAAATACGTATCTATGCCGGCATCAGTAATTCTTTTGTGTTCGGAAAATTCCTTGCCATTATCAAAAGTCACACTGTAAGCATGGCTGATCCGTAAACGATCTAATGCACAAGTAATTGTTTTAGGGGAAGTTCTCGTCTTTCCTAAGTGAACAATATGTACGTACAGGCTCTTTCGATCAACGAGGGTTAATAATGCACCTTTATGATGTTTAGCAATCACCGTGTCACCTTCGAAATCTCCTAAACGTTGTCGTTGATCAATGACCTCATCACGACAATGAATACTTGTTTTATCAATAATTCGCCCTCTACGATCCGTGTTTTTGTAACCTCGTTTTCGATATTTCTTCTGGTGCCTTAGGTGTAGATGGAGTTTACCGCCTTTTGATTTATCTTGATAAATGTACTGGTAAATCCATTCATGTGAAGGTACATCCAGCCAACCGCGTTGTGTTAAAGCACCTGAAATTTGCTCTGGTGACCAGTCCAGGCCAATCAGATAATCAATATAGGCGAAGGCAAACGCTGTCATGGGTGATGAAGGACGGTACCGTCTTTGACTTGCAAATTTCGCTGCCTGTTGAGCTCTATATCCACGTTGCCCAGTATTTCTTTTTAATTCACGGTAGATGGTTGATCGTGAACGCCCTAACTCCCGAGCAAGGGTAGCGATTGAACTTTTACTTTTCAAAGTAGCATAAATTTCGTATCTTTCATCTTGAGAAAGTTGGGTGTATTTCTTCATTGTGTGCTTTCCAATTGCGAGTTGAAAAAGTCTAATGATGCTATGAATACACCTAACTTTTTCAACTAAGTACAAATATGTCGCACTTGGGATTTGAATCTGCGAACAATAAAAATGCCAGTCTTTCGAACTGGCATTTTCAACGGTTACTCATAAAGTCTGTGACATAAAAAATTAAGCTGAAGCAGCCCTGCTTTTCAGTCCACTAACTTTAATTTCTTATAAGGTAGTCCACTCTTTACGTACCTCTTCCGCAGTTTTATTGAGCACGACGCTATCGTCTTTGATTTCACTTACCCAACTCAAGGGAATCAGATGATGCTCATTATTTTCATCATCACTTCTTGTTAATTTAATTGAATCCTGACCTTCTAAATGGTCCACCTTCCCGACTTGAGTACCACATGAAGCAATGACTGAAGCATGTTCTTTAATATCACTTGCATTAAAATTGTTCATTCTACTTGCCTGTTTCTAGAAGTTGAGAGAAACAGTCTAAGCAATAAAAAATGCCGCATGTGTAAGGGTTTTCAGGCTTTGAGTTTTTCTGGGTTAAAAATGTAAATGGTCAACATGGCTTGAGTAAGCTATAGGAGAGATGCTTTTTAAATTTGAGTTTTCAAATATTTTTATAACTGGATTTGAAGATTCGAAGATTTGAAGATTCGAAGATTTGAAGATTTGAAGATTTGAAGATTTGAAGATTTGAAGATTTGAAGATTTGAAGATTTGAAGATTTGAAGATTTGAAGATTTGAAGATTTGAAGATTTGAAGATTTGAAGATTTGAAGATTTGAAGATTTGAAGATAGGTTAATTTTTTATGTCTTAAAATAAAAAAGAAGATAAAGCTTAGGCTTGATCTTCTTTCTGACCGTACATCCAAGTTGCAGCGATATATACACAAAAACCAGCTGCCATCAAAATACCTGTAACCATTGTTAGGATCTCCCGTTTCAATAGCTGCATTATGTAAAAGTTTTATGACAGTTATATGACAATCTGGTTTTTTGTTAAATTTAAAATAATTAATAAAATTCAATCGCTTAATACGGAATAAGCAAAATTATGCGTATTTTTTATCTGAAATATGACATTGAATATGACAACTTGCTATCATATTTGACCCATTGAATAGCTAAAGTGCTTGCTCAGATTGCTTAAACTATAAACTTTCGGCCAATGCTCGCCCAAAATGCCCACAACCCGATTCTTTTGTCTTATAATTTAGCCCGCTAGCTATCAGCCCGCTCAAGAGATATTTGTATGACAACTATTATCAAGCAAGATGACTTGATCACATCGGTTAAAGATGCGCTTCAGTTCATTTCTTACTATCACCCACAAGACTTTATCCAAGCGATGAGCCGTGCGTATGATCGTGAAGAGAACAAAGCTGCTAAAGATGCGATCGCACAAATCTTAATTAACTCACGCATGTGTGCAGAAGGCCACCGCCCAATCTGTCAAGATACCGGTATCGTCAACGTATTTGTTGAAGTGGGCATGGACGTTAAATTCGATTTAACCATGAGTTTGGATGATGCAATCAATGAAGGCGTACGTCAGGGTTATTTAGAAAACTCGAACGTGCTTCGCGCATCAGTTCTGGCTGATCCTGCATTTGGTCGTAAGAACACCAAAGACAACACTCCTGCCGTGATTTACCACAAGCTTGTGCCTGGTAATAAAGTAGATATCACTGTGGCAGCCAAAGGTGGCGGTTCAGAAAACAAATCTAAACTAGCAATGTTAAACCCATCTGATTCAATCGTGGATTGGGTACTGAAAACTGTTCCAACCATGGGTGCAGGCTGGTGTCCACCAGGTATGCTGGGAATCGGGATCGGTGGTACTGCTGAAAAAGCCATGATGCTTGCCAAAGAAGCATTGATGGAAGAGATCAACATGGACGAATTGCTTCGTCGTGGTCCACAAAGCAAAATGGAAGAGCTTCGTATCGAAATCTTCGAAAAAGTAAATGCTTTGGGTATTGGTGCACAAGGTCTTGGCGGTTTAACCACTGTACTTGATATTAAAATCAAAGATTATCCATGTCATGCTGCAGGTAAACCAGTTGGTATGATCCCGAACTGTGCTGCGACTCGTCATGCACACTTCCAGTTAGATGGTACAGGTGTTGCACATATTCAAGCACCTAAACTTGAAGACTACCCTGCTGTGACTTGGGATTCTTCATCTTCTAAACGTGTTGACCTTGACACGATTACCCAAGAAGAAATGAATAGCTGGAAACCAGGCGATACACTTCTTCTTAACGGTACAATCTATACAGGTCGTGATGCTGCACACAAACGTATGGTCGACATGCTGAACAACGGTGAAGAACTTCCTGTTGATCTGAAAGGCAAGTTTATCTACTACGTTGGCCCTGTTGATCCAGTCGGCGACGAAGTTGTAGGCCCTGCTGGCCCAACAACGGCTACGCGTATGGATAAATTTACGCGTCAAGTTCTTGAAGCAACTGGCATGTTCGGCATGATCGGTAAAGCAGACCGTGGTCCTGCTGCCGTTGAAGCCATTAAAGACAACCAGGCAACTTACCTGATGGCTGTCGGTGGTGCTGCTTACCTCGTGTCTAAAGCTATTCGCGAAGCTGAAGTGGTTGCCTTTGCTGACCTAGGTATGGAAGCAATTTACAAGTTTGTGGTAAAAGATATGCCGGTATCTGTAGCGGTTGATGTGAATGGTACTTCTATTCACGCGACTGCACCTAAAATCTGGCAAGCAAAAATTGGTAAGATTCCAGTAGTTGACGCTGCTGCGGGCTAATTAAATCTGTATAAAAAAGCACCCATTCAGGGTAATGCCAGTCAGTTAAGCAGACATTAGAAAAATGTAGTAAAAATGAGTGTATGCCAATACGCTCATTTTTTTTATGACTTTATCTGAAAATTTAGATTGCACCCTTCAACATTCTTTGCCTTCACTCAGCCATTTCAGTGAACTCATTGATTTAAACTGGATTAAAGAAAGCCTACATCAAACAGGTAAGGCTTCTATCAGGAGAAGAAAATTACCTGCCGAACATGTGGTATGGCTGGTAATTGGGCTTGCCCTATTTCGAGATCAACCGATCGGGTATGTCGTAGAGCAACTAAAACTTGTGTTTGGTACAACAGAATATTGTGTCCCCAGTGCAGCAGTGCAAGCACGACAACGTTTAGGACGAGAGCCCTTGAATACCTTGTTTTCTCTACTCAGCCAAGCCTGGTTTGAAGAATCCCAACAGCAATACTCAAACTTTCATGGCCTTAGTGTATGTGCTGTTGACGGGGTGGTTTGGTCTATGCCTTATACAGACGAGAATTTTGAACACTTTGGCTCATCTAAGGGTAAAACCGCTGCAGCCCCTTATCCACAAGTGAGAGCAACCTGCCTGGTAAATACCAGCACCCATGAAATCATTGATGCCCAAATAGGTAGCATGGATCAGGGTGAACTTACACTGGCAAATCGATTATGTCCTCCATCGCATAGTATTACCTTGTTTGATCGAGCCTATTTCTCTGCTGATTTCTTGATTGACTGGCAAACACGAGTAGAAGCCAGTCATTGGTTAATGAGAGCAAAAGATAATTTACGCTATGAGATCATTAAACGTAATTCCCCGCATGACTTTCAAATCAAAATGCCTCTTTCAGCTAGAGCCAGGAAGCTAAATCCATCATTAGGAGAATATTGGGAAGCGCGTTTGATTGAAGTTGAGCAGGCAGGGAAAATTAGACGTTATATCACTTCATTAATGGATTCAAAGGCATATCCACTGATAGGCTTGGCGAAGCTTTATGCCCAGCGCTGGGAAATAGAAATGTGTTACCGAGAAATCAAAAGTGATTTACAGGAAGGTAAGCATTTGAGGAGCAAGCAACCTGATTTAATTTATCAAGAATTATGGGGGGTCTTCATTGCCTATAATATTCTAAGAAGACAAATGAAACATATGGCTCAACGTGCAAAAGTCAGTCCTTTGAGAATCAGCTTTCATATTGCCTCTATCAGCATCCTGAATATATTAAGATTTGATTCTTTAGACTCCGCAGGGAATTTACCTAAACATCTAGAAAGTTTACTGGAGAAATCGAGGAGGTATGTTTTGCCTGAGAGAAGGGTTAGAAGTTGCCCACGAGTTGTGAAAGGAAAACCGCAGAAATACCCAAGAAAATGCCAGTCAATTTCTTAACTGACTGGCATTACCCATTCAGGGTGCTTTTTTATTATATTTTCTCAATAAAATGTCAATTACCAAGTCCGTGGATCCCAAATTTTAAAAGGTGCTTTTAGCTGTACATCCAATGATGGATCATAAGCAGTCGGTTCAATTTTTTGGGCTTTTTTACGAATCTGGCCAGTTTCCTGATCTTGTGCCACGAAGTTAAAACTGTCTGATTTTAGCTGAGTAAAAGCAATTTCATTGAGACCAACTTTTTCCGGCATCAGCATGAGTGGCCCTGAAACACTCCGGCGTGTACTGATATTCTCTTCATCATATTTAATAAAATAAGACTGTCCCGCTTCGACAGTAAAATCCAGATATTTAGGTTTCTGGAAATGCAGCGCGCCTAGCGGTCGACTGGTACTCAAACGATAGGTCCCTGCAGGCACTTCAATCCAGTAATAATGGTTGTGCAATAAGCTTGGAATATGTTCTTGATTGATAAACAGGCTGGCAGCGACAATTTCCTGACGATTCCATTTAGAATCGGGCCGGTATAAATACACGATGGCGGCTTCATCATGCTGCGGTTTCACCGTCTGAAACTGGTTGCCCTGCTTTTGATTGACCCAACCGCCAATGGTGAACATGCCGATACGATGCTGCTCGACAAAGCCCGGTTTTTTTTCAAGATCGATATTTTTTAAAGTGCTGAGTGGCTGTGTAGGCTCAACGACGGCTTTCTTACCATGACACCCCAGCAATGCCAAACTGCTGATGAGTACAATTGCGACTCCACGCATGCTTATCCCTCACTGCGTCTTTATTCTTTTGTATGCAAGTGCTTTGCGATTTGTTTTTTATAAGTTTTAGGCATCCACGCCTAGTGAATCAGATTAACACCGAGCTTTATTTTTGGAAATAAAAAACGTGCGAAAACACGGAGTTTTCGCACGTTTCGGACGAATAGCAATTAAGCAGATTTGCTATTTACGACCTTTAAATCTATTTTTGTTGCTGTCTCTTGCTGATCATGTGGCTGACGCTCGGCACGGTATTCCGGCTCTGCTTCACCTTTAATCACAGCTTCATTGATGACGACAGTGCCGACATCGCTACGGCTTGGCAAGTCATACATTGTTTCCAGCAATGAATTTTCTAGGATCGAACGTAAACCACGCGCGCCTGTATTACGCTCAACTGCTTTCTTAGCCACTGCGCGTAATGCCGATTCTTCAAAAACCAGATCCACATCTTCCATATCAAACAGATGTTGATACTGACGGGTCAAAGCGTTCTTCGGCTCAGTCAGAATCTGCATCAGTGCTTCTTCATCCAACTCGTCTAAAGTGGCAATCACTGGCAAACGACCAATAAATTCTGGAATCAAACCAAATTTTACCAGATCAGTTGCTTCAACTTGACGGAACAAGTCAGACAGCTTCTTGGTTTCATCTTTTTTACGCACTTCTGCAGTAAAGCCGATGCCACCTTTTTCCTGACGTTGCTGTACAATTTTCTCAAGTCCTGAGAATGCACCACCACAGATAAACAGGATATTCGAGGTATCAATCTGAATGAATTCTTGCTGCGGATGCTTACGTCCACCTTGTGGCGGAATTGATGCAACCGTACCTTCAATCATTTTCAATAATGCTTGCTGAACACCTTCACCCGATACATCACGCGTGATGGATGGGTTTTCAGACTTGCGGGTAATCTTGTCGATCTCGTCGATATAGATAATGCCCTTTTGCGCTTTTTCGACATCGTAATCGGCTTTTTGCAGTAGCTTCTGTACGATGTTTTCTACATCTTCACCCACATAACCGGCTTCGGTCAGTGTCGTTGCATCTGCCATGGCAAATGGAACATCAAGAAGACGTGCCAGCGTTTGTGCAAGCAAGGTTTTGCCCGATCCTGTCGGACCAACCAACATAATATTACTTTTTGAAAGCTCGACTGAATCATCAGCTTTCTTGCCATTATTTTGCACTTTCAAGCGCTTGTAATGGTTATAAACCGCAACTGACAAGGTTTTTTTCGCGACGTCCTGACCAATCACATATTGATCCAAGGCCGCACGAATTTCATGCGGTTTCGGCAAAGGACGATTGGCCCAGTCATTGGTTTCCACCTGCTGACTGGTTTGAACCAAATCTAAGCATACGTCCACACATTCGTTACAAATGTATGCGTCCTCGCCTGCAATCAGCTTCCCGACTTCAGACTGCGTTTTACCGCAAAATGAACAATGCTTTTGTCCTTGAGGATGTTCGGACATATTTACTCCACTATCTCAATCTTTAAAACTTATGGACGTTTAGTTAAAACTTCGTCCACAAGACCGTATTCTTTCGCTTGCTGAGCAGTCATAAAGTTGTCACGGTCTGTATCACGTGCAACTTTCTCGTAATCCTGACCGCTGTGTTCAGCCATTAAACGGTTTAAACGTTCTTTAATAAACAGGATTTCACGTGCATGAATTTCAATATCTGAAGCCTGACCACGGAAACCACCCAATGGCTGGTGAATCATGACACGGGCATTTTCAAGGCAATAACGCTTGCCTTTGGTGCCAGCATTCAGCAGGAACGCACCCATTGATGCTGCCTGACCCATGCAGTACGTTACGACATCAGGTTTGATAAACTGCATGGTGTCATAAATCGCCATACCCGCAGTTACCGAACCGCCTGGTGAATTGATATATAGATGAATATCTTTATCTGGATTTTCCGCCTCTAAAAACAACATTTGCGCAACGATCAGGTTCGCCATGTTGTCTTCAACTTCGCCCGTCATAAAAATTACACGTTCACGCAAAAGGCGTGAATAAATATCAAAAGAACGCTCACCACGAGAGGATTGTTCTACCACCATTGGCACTAAAGCGTTTTCAATCGTTGGAACATACATACGTTTATTTATTCCTAAATTTTTTGTGACCTAACCCATAATCACAATATGAGGGATAATCACTGAAATTGCAAAAAATTCGCCAACAAATCCATTATATTTTTTGCATTAGTTTTGTGAAAAACAGAAATGCTTTTTTCAGGCATCAATATGAAAAAAAGGCGCATTAAGCGCCTTTTTTATCGAAAGCTAAATTAGCCTTGTTGACGAGCTTGCTGCTCTTTCAATAAGTCTTCATAGCTTACAGTCGCATCAGTTACTTTAGCAGAAGCCAAAATGTAATCAACAACTTGGTCTTCTAGTACAACTGCTTCGATTTGAGCACGTTGTTGCGCATCGTTTTTGAAGTATTCGATCACTTCATTTGGATCTTCATAAGAAGAAGCCATGTCTTCGATGTATGCTTCAACACGTGCAGCATCTACTTCGATTTTCGCATCAGCTAAAACACGGCTTACAAGTACGCCAAGTTTTACAGATTTTTCAGCTTGTTCTTTGAACAATTCATCTGGAAGCATGCTTGAATCAAATGCTTTCGCACCTTGAGCACCAAACTGCTGTGTGAACTGCTGAATCATCTGTTGACGTTGACGGTCAATTTCTTGAGCAAGCATAGCAGCTGGAAGTTCAACTTCGTTTGCAGCAACTAATGCATCAAAAGTCGCGCCTTTAACCTGGTTGCGAAGGCCGTTCTTCACTTCACGTTCCATGTTTTTACGAACGTCAGCTTTTAACTTCTCAACGCCTTCTTCTTCAGATACACCGAAGATTTTCAGGAATTCAGCATCGATTTCTGGAAGTTTTTGTTTTTCAACAAGCTTCACAGTGATTTTGAATTGAGCTTGTTTACCAGCAAGGTTTTCAGCTTGGTAGTCTTCAGGGAAAGTTACATCAATCACTTTCTCTTCGCCTTTCTTCATACCAACGATACCGTCTTCGAAGCCAGGGATCATACGACCAGAACCTAGAACAAGTTTGAAGTCTTCCGCAGAACCACCTTCAAATTTTTCGCCGTCGATTGAACCTTCGAAATCAAAAGTTACTTGCATGTCTTTTTTAGCCATGCCTTTTGTTTCAGCCCAAGCAGCACGTTGTTTTTGAAGATTTTCAATCATCTTCTCAACATCTTTGTCATTTACTTCAGCTGCTTTACGCTCAACTTCCAAGCCGTCGAATTTCACTTCGATTTCTGGATAAACTTCAACAGTCGCTGTATATACCAGCGCGTCGTCTTTCATTTCAGTTTTTTCGATGTTTGGCATGCCCACAGCATTGATTTTTTCTTGCTGGATCGCTTCGAAAACTGTGTCACGAATAATATCGTTTACTACTTCTTGGTAGATACCCGCGCCGTATTCACGACGAACTACGTTTACAGGCACTTTACCTGGACGGAAGCCGTTGATCTTCGCAGTTTTAGCAGTGCGTTTTAAACGAGCTTCAAATTGCTCATTAATACGGCTCGTCGGTACAGAAACATTTAAACGACGGGCAACGCCCGAAACCGCTTCAGAAGTTACTTGCATGGCTTCCTCTATATATTAGGTTATAACAGGTTTATAAAAATGTGCCACATTATATGACAACATTTAAGGATATACAAAAAATACGCGCGAGTCCCAGTTTTTAAGCCCTTTTTTTATTTGAATTGCCATCTTTCCAGATGCCCAGTCAACCCAATTTAAATGGAGAAAATGTATATTTTTATTGCAAATGATAAATACTATCATTAATATCCAGTTTCTTATTTGAGCAACAATACTAATTTATTCTTCGGTTCGGGAATTTGGTCATGCATAGTTTTAGTCTTCGTCCACTTACATTGGCAATTCTTGGGGTTACAGCAACATCTGCTTTCGCAGAGACTGTGAACGAGACAGCGACTCCTACAACAACACATCAAATGTCTACGATTGTGGTTTCAGCGGCGGGATATGAACAGAAAATTAAAGATGCTCCAGCATCTATTACAGTTCTAACAGAAGAAGATTTTAAAACTAAACGCATTACTTCTATCGCTGATGCTCTTGCTGATGTAGAGGGTGTCGATGTTTCACCAGAAGCAGGTAAGACTGGCGGTTTAAATATTCGTATCCGTGGTATGAGTCCAGAATATACTTTAATTCTTATTGATGGACGTCGCCAAAATAGTACCGGCGATATTTCACCAAACGGTTTTGGTGAGACAAATAATAATTTTATTCCACCTATTTCTGCAATTGAACGGATTGAAGTGATTAAAGGCCCAGCTTCTACACTTTATGGTTCAGATGCTATGGGGGGTGTAGTCAATATTATTACTAAAAAAGTGGCTGATACTTGGACAGGTTCTGTAACTTTAGATGGAACGCTCAATCCAAATTATTCAGACTTCGGCAACCAACGTAGCATTGATTTTTATGGTTCTGGCCCTTTGATAAAAGACTTATTGGGTCTTCAGATTAGAGCTAAACATTGGGAACGTGATGAGTCTTCAATTACTCAAAATATTGACGAGGGAGAGTCTTTAAGTGGTGGCCAAAGCCCTGCCGAAGGTAAGATGGACACTATCGGCGCACGTCTAACCTTAACGCCTACAAGTGATCATGATATTTCTTTAGATATTGAATCTCAACGCCAAACATATGAAAACCCAAGTATTTCTTCTGGTTTCCAGTTAGGCACTGTAGGTGCAAATGGTGGTTATGCAGATACCATGGAATTCAATCGTGACAAGTATGTTGCTGCACATCAATGGCGCAATACGATTGGTACTTTAGATAACAGTTTAACTTACAATACTAGTGAAACTGTAGGACGTTTAATTCCGTCGCGTGCTCAAGCAGGCTCTTTAGAAGAAAATCCTCGTTTATTAGAAAGTGAAGATTTAATTTTCGATACTAAATTCACAACTCAAGCTATTGATGGACATAATATTACCCTAGGTGGTCAATGGTGGGATGCAAGTATTAAAGATGGTTTACGTGTCAACAAAGAAGTGAGTTTTGACCAACTCGGCTTATTTGCAGAAGATACTTGGGCACTTAATGATTCGTTAGCACTTACACTTGGTTTACGCTTTGACGAACATAGTACTTTTGGTGACTTTTGGACACCACGTGCTTACTTAGTGTGGAACGCAAATGAAAATTGGACATTCAAAGGTGGTTATAGTGAAGGTTATAAAGCCCCACGTCTAGAACGTCTTACTGATGGTATTTACAACGTAAGTGGGCAAGGTCGAACACCTACCTTTGGTAATCCAAATTTAAAACCTGAAACAAGTAACAACTTTGAAATTGGTACTTATTTTTCTAGTAATACTAACTTTGATTTTAATATCACAGCTTTCTACAGTGAAATTGAAAATAAAATTATTACAGGCTTACCTGAATTCCGTTGCGATGCCAATATAAATAAAGCTGATTGTGAAGCATTTATGGCAAGTGTCGGTACACCTTGGTTAATGCAAAGTGGTGATACAGGTACTCGTGGCTGGAATGTTGCTCGTCCAGTAAATGCTCAAAAAGCAGAAATGTATGGTATCGAAACGGGTTTCAACTGGGATTTTGCCCCGGATTGGAAACTTAATGCCAACTATACTTGGACAGAAACTGAGATTAAAGATTCTGAACTAGGTAATCCATCATTTACAGATACACCTAAACATATTGCAAATGCCACTTTAAGATGGCAAGCCGCTGATCAACTGCAATTATGGGCACGTGGTGAGTATCGTAGTGAACGTGACCGTTATCCTGGGCAAGTTTATGACAACTTAAGCGCTACCGATCAAGAAGTATTCAATACTTTAGGAGACTTTAAAGGTTATGCCTTAATGCACCTTGGCACAAATTATACGGTAAATGATAATTGGGATTTAGGCGTAGCTTTATATAACGTTTTCGATAAAGACTTTAATAAATATATGTCAATTGCAGACAGTGCATATAATGAATATGTAAACACCCAAGAAGGTCGCCGTGTTCAACTCAGCACTACTTTTAAATTCTAATTAAACTATTAAATTAAACCCTGCCCTGGCAGGGTTTTTTCTTATCGTGCGATCAATACTTTCCAAAACATTATTAATTTATGCCCCTCTATAGACATCATTATTCTCAATAAAAATTTAACAATCAGATTGATTTACCAATATTTATTAAAAACATAAACTTAACTATTTATTGTTATAATATTACATTTATAAACTCATTTAATATTTTCTTAAAGATCATGAATTCCCATGATAAAAAGATAAAAATAAAAACAAGAATCATTATTATTCGCATACATTTTTAGCATTCATTTATTAGGTTTAACATGACCTTCATTAAAACACGTAAAAAAATCGTTTCTTCTGCAATTGTTTCATCTTTATCAATGGTAGCTGCATCTGCGATGGCAGACGAACAGGTGATCCAGTTAGAGACGATTCATCAAGAAGTCAAAGCTGAACAAACACCCAGCTTAAAAGTAGATCAATCTGCGAATAGCAAATTTGTTGCGCCTTTACTCGATACCCCAAAGTCAGTTTCAGTGATTTCAAAACAGCTGATTGCAGATACACAAGTGACGACTTTAGCTGATGCACTGCGTACAGTTCCGGGGATTACCTTGGGTGCAGGTGAAGGTGGTAATCCGAATGGTGACCGTCCATTTATTCGCGGTTATAACTCTGAAAGCTCGATGTATGTAGACGGCGTTCGTAATGCCACTTCACAAAACCGTGAAATGTTTGCGGTAGAACAAGTTGAAGTGACCAAAGGTTCTGCTTCTGCCATGGGCGGTGCAGGCACCACTGGCGGTAGCATTAATATGATTTCTAAAGTCGCTAAAGCAGGCGATTTTCTAGAAGGCTCGGTCGCTGGCGGCACTGACAATTACCAACGTATTACTTTAGATGGCAACAAAGATTTTGGTAACGGCATTGCTGCACGTGTTGCCGTCATGGGACATCAAAACGAAAAAGCAGGCCAGAAAGACGGTGCAGAATATAAACGTGCTGGGATTGCACCGAGTATTGTATTTGGTCTGGACACCCCTACCCGCGCGACTTTAAGTTATTACTATTTAAAATCGGATGACACGCCGGATTCAGGTGTTCCTTATAAGTATGATGCGGCAAAAAAAGCCACCATCGGTAAACCTGTTGATGTAAAACAGGGCATTTATTATGGTTTATTAAGTCGTGATTTCCAGAAACAGGAAAATCAGATCGGCACCATTAAACTGGAACACGATTTAACGGATAACCTGACCCTGAGTAATACAGCGGTATATAGCACTGCCAAAAATGACTACTTATGGACCCAGCCAGATGACTCCAAAGGTAACGTGCTAAATGATAAAGTCTGGCGTCGTATAAACTCACGTATTACTGATACCAACATCTTTACCGACCAGCTTGCTTTGACAGGTAAGTTTAATACAGGTGCATTCAAGCATAGCTTTAATATAGGTGCAGAGTACTCAGATCAAAAATCTGACAAAGGTAACTACTTAACAAGTTATCCAGGCTATCCAGGTACCACCACAGGTGGTTTCAACAGCGACTGTGCTATCAACGATGCATGGTGTACATCATTAACTAATCCAGACTCACGTAATCAATGGTTGGGCTCTTCCGCAGCCAACAAAAATCTCACGACAACCACGACCGAGACTACATCTGTCTATCTCTTAGATAATATCGAGTTTAGCCCGCAATGGTTATTAGATTTGGGTTTACGTTGGGATAAATTTGATACCAAGCAAACCACAAATGCGACTGGCGACTCTATTGAAAATAATACCGACTTCCTGACCTATCAGGCTGGATTAATCTTTAAACCTGTTGAAAATGGTTCTATCTATGCAAGTTATGCGACTTCTGCCAATCCGGTCGGTGTAGATGGCGGGGATGGTTCAGAAACAATTGGCCAAGCCTATATGGACTTAGATCCTGAAGAGAGCCGTACCTTTGAAATCGGCACAAAGTGGGATGTGTTAAATGAAAGACTGAGTTTAACCGCTGCCGTGTTCCGTACTGAAAAACAAAATACACGGATTCAACTGGATGCTGCTACATATACCAATGGCGGCGACACCCAAGTAGACGGTCTTGAGCTGGGCGTAAATGGCCAAATTACAGATAAATGGGCTGTATCTGCTGGTTATACTTATCTCGACAGTGAAACTGTGAACCCGGGCCCATCCTGTAACCGTCAAGGGGTATGTACACCTGACAACCCTGCCAAAGGTAAGCAAATGCAGAATGTACCTAAAAATTCTGCAACCCTGTGGACTACCTATGCTGTAACACCTGCTTTAACTTTAGGTGCAGGTGCTGTTGCAATGGATAAAGTTTATGGTGATGCAGCCAATACCAAGTGGGTTCCAGGTTATGTCCGTTATGATGCTATGGCGCGTTATAACGTGAATGAAAATGTTGATTTGCAATTAAACGTCAATAACCTGTCTGATGAACGTTACTTCACCAAAGCTTATGCCTCTCACTATGCCACTGAAGCAGAAGGCCGTAGTGCAGTGCTGGCAGTCAACTTTAAATATTAATTCAATATAACCGCATAGCCTCCTGATGGGGGCTATGTTATTTTTAAAATACGATTATTCAGGGGTTTCTCGTGCTGCATCATATTCCAAATGTACTGAGCAAAGAACAGGTGCAATATTTCCGTGAGGAGATGAATAAGATTGAGTGGGTCAACGGCAAAGTTACCGCGGGTACACTCTCTGCAACGGTGAAACAGAATCAGCAACTGCCTGAAGATCATTCCCTGACCCAGCATTTAAGCACAATCATTCTTGAATCGCTGGGACAGCATCCACTATTTTTATCAGCTGCAATTCCACTGGATATTATTCCTCCCCTGTTTAACCGCTATGGAAATAATGAATCTTTCGGCTTTCATGTCGACAATTCCATTCGTCGGATTCGCGGGAGCAATGAACGCCTCAGAACGGATTTATCCTGTACGGTTTTTTTAAGTGAGCCAGAAGAATATGTGGGTGGTGAACTGGTGGTCGAAGACACTTACGGTTATCACGAAGTGAAACTTCCTGCCGGTGATATGATTCTGTATCCGTCGACCAGCCTGCATGAAGTCACGCCAATCACTGCCGGTTGTCGAATTGCTTCATTTTTTTGGGTACAAAGCATGATCCGTGATGATGCAGAACGGCATATGCTGTTTAATCTGGATCAGAGTATTCAAAACCTGAGAATGCAGCTGGGTGATCAGCATGCAGAAGTCATGAAACTGACCAACCTGTATCATAATTTAATGCGTAAATGGGCTGAACTTTAAAAGATGTTCTGACGTCAATGATCTTTGAAAATCATTGGATTTATTTTTTATTAAAATATACTGCGTTATGGCACTATTGAACGTAATAAATAACGCATTATGTTAAAATAAAGAAAATATAAAATACAATATTAAAAATAATTGAAAATATTTTCCATCACTTAAACTTTATAAGAAAATCTTTATTACCATACGACTAAAATCCATAAAAATAGCAAAAACTTTTCGGGATAAGTGGATTAAACTTTAAATTATAAGTAAGGCATTTAGTGCATTTGGTGAAGCTAAACCACCAATATTTAGACCATATTTTAGGTTTGAACCAGACTGTCACTAAAACCCAATGAATAGACAAAATCTATGCCGCTGACCCACGCACCGCTTTAACCAAGATTACGGTACCCAAGTTAGCATAAGGAGCTCTCTCATGATGTTGGCTGATCCAAGTAAAAAATACCGTCGCATGTATCAACGTGTGGACTTACCAGACCGTCAATGGCCGAACAATGAAATCAACAAAGCGCCAATCTGGATGAGTACTGACCTGCGTGACGGTAACCAAGCGATCTTTGAGCCAATGAACATGGAGCAGAAATTCAAGATGTTCCAGATGCTGGTCAAAATCGGTTTCAAGCATATTGAAATCGGCTTCCCCTCAGCATCGCAAATTGACTTCGATTTCACCCGTAAATTGATTGAAGAAGGTCATATTCCAGATGACGTTTATATCGAGGTATTGGTTCAGGCACGTGATCATTTGATTCAACGTACCTTTGAATCTTTACAAGGCGCAAAACGTGCCATTGTACATATCTATAATTCCAACTCGCCGACATTCCGCAACAAAGTCTTAAATGTTGATGTAGAAGGTGCAAAACAGTTAGCCATTAATGCTGCACAGAAAGTAAAAGAATATGCCGCAAAACAGCCGGAAACTGAATTTGTATTTCAGTACAGCCCGGAATGTTTTACTGCAACCGAATTAGAAGTTGCAAAAGATGTCTGCGATGCCGTCACTGAAATCTGGGAAGCATCACCGACCAATAAAGTCATTTTGAACTTGCCTGCAACCGTAGAAGTTTCAGGACCACACATCTATGCCGATCAAATCGAATGGATGCACCGTAACATTCAGCGTCGTGACGGCGTAATCATTTCAGTTCACTGTCATAATGACCGTGGCTGTGGCATTGCTGCTTCTGAATTGGCAATTATGGCTGGTGCTGACCGGGTCGAAGGTTGTGTATTTGGTAATGGCGAACGTACCGGTAACGTCGACGTGGCTGCGATTGCCTTGAACATGTACACTCAAGGTGTAGCACCAAACTTAGACTTCTCCAACATCAATGAAATCATTGCGACTGTGGAAGAATGTACTGGTTTACCTGTGCACCCGCGTCATCCTTATGCCGGTGATTTGGTGTTTACTGCATTCTCGGGTTCGCATCAGGATGCTATCAAAAAAGGTTTCGAGTTCCAGAAGAACGAAGAAATCTGGGATATGCCGTACTTGCCAATCGACCCGAAAGATTTGGGCCGTGACTATGACGCCGTGATCCGTGTTAACTCACAATCAGGTAAAGGTGGTATTGCCTACTTATTAGAATCTAACTACAACGTGATCTTGCCGCGTCGTTTACAAATTGAATTTTCTCAAATTGTACAAAAGCGTACCGATGAGCAAGGCACTGAAATCAGTGCGACTGAAATCTGGAAGTTGTTCAAAGAAACCTATGTGGATGCTAAAAACGTTCACTATTCTGCGAAAAACTACAAATTGTCGGATGATAACGGCAATCAGGTGATTGAGCTGGATCTTGAAATTGATGGCCAGTCACGCCGTGTTCGCGGTGAAGGCAACGGTCCAATTTCTGCGATTTTGGATGCACTTCAGTTACCGATTGATGTCGTAAACTATGAAGAGCGCAGCATCAGTTCTGGTGCACATGCTAAAGCCTTGGCCTTGATCGAACTTCAGGTGAAAGGTACCGGTAAATCTGCCTTTGGTGCCGGGGTACATGATAACATCGTGACCTCTTCCATTGAAGCAATTATTGCCTCGACCAACCGCCTGATTGATCAGGGTGTATTAAGCACTGATCAGGTGATTGCTGCTGCGGTCTAAACGGCTGTATTAGAATTAGCAATAATTTATAGCACTAAAATGACTTTAGAAGGATACCGGCAAATGGTATCCTTTTATTATTCATACTAAAGATTTAAGGCGAATCCTCCCCGTGTCTTTTCCAGCTGACTCAGTGGGCATTGTTGTCCCACAAAAGTTCCAATTTGAAGAGCCGTTAGAGCTTGAATGCGGTCGCATCCTCCCACGTTTTGAACTGATGGTTGAAACTTATGGCGAACTCAATGCCGATAAGTCCAATGCCATTCTGATTTGTCATGCCCTTTCCGGTCATCACCATGCCGCAGGCTATCATCATGCAGATGATAAAAAAGCCGGCTGGTGGGATTCATGTATTGGCCCCGGCAAAGCCATTGATACTTCAAAATTCTTTGTGGTTTCACTGAATAATATTGGTGGCTGTAGCGGTTCTACCGGCCCGATCTCACCAAACCCTGAAAATGACAACCGTCCTTATGGCCCGGATTTCCCACTGGTTACGGTCCGCGATTGGGTCAAAACCCAAGCCCTGCTCTCTGATCGTTTAGGGATTGATACTTGGGATGCCATCATTGGTGGTTCACTGGGTGGCATGCAGGCATTGCAATGGTCAGTGGATTATCCAAACCGTTTAAGAAAATGCGTGATTATTGCCAGCGCGCCAAAGCTTTCAGCACAAAATATTGCCTTTAACGAAGTGGCACGTCAGTCGATTTTGTCAGACCCAGATTTCCATAATGGCCGTTATCTGGAAAATGACAGCTATCCTAAACGTGGCCTGATTCTGGCACGTATGGTCGGCCATATTACCTACCTGTCCGAAGAAGCCATGAAGCAGAAGTTTGGCCGCGATTTGAAATCAGGCAAATTTATGTATGGTTTCGATGTTGAATTTCAGGTCGAAAGCTATTTGCGTTATCAGGGTGAACAGTTCAGCCGTAACTTCGATGCCAATACCTATCTGATCATGACCAAGGCACTGGATTACTTTGATCCGTCGCGTGAATATGAACAGTCGCTCAAAAAAGCCATGGCCAATACCCAGTGCAAGTTCCTGGTGGTGTCATTCACCACTGACTGGCGTTTTACTCCTGCCCGCTCGCAAGAAATCGTGGACGCCTTAATTAGCAACCATAAACCTATCAGCTATCTGGATATTAATGCCGAACAGGGTCATGACTCTTTCCTGTTCCCGATTCCGCTCTATGTAAAATCTTTGCGTGCATTTCTCGGGGGTGAAGAACACCTGAAAGCAACACCGAAGGAGACCATATAATGCGTATCGATCAACAACTCGCTGAAAAGTGGATCAAGCCGGGTTCCAGCGTACTCGACCTTGGTTGTGGCGATGGTGAACTGCTGGCACAAATGAGCAAAAAGCACGATATTCGTGCATACGGATTAGAAATTGATCAGGAAAAGATTGCAATTGCGGTCAGTCGCGGGTTAAATATCATCCAGCAGGACTTAAACCTCGGTTTAAGCCGTTTTGCCGACCAGTCTTTTGACAATGTGGTCATGGCACAAGCTTTGCAGGCTGTAGATGCACCTGACGTATTATTGCGTGATATGGTGCGTGTGGGGAAACAGGCCATTATTACCTTCCCGAACTTTGCCCACTGGAAGACCCGTTCTTTCCTGGCAATCAAAGGGAGAATGCCGGTTTCTGAAGCCTTGCCGTATATGTGGTATAACACCCCGAATATCCACTTATGTACATTTCGTGATTTTGAAGCACTTTGTGCGGAAAATAACATCAAAATTATTAATCGACTCGCTGTGAACGGGAATCAAGAAGATAGTTTGCTCAGCAAGCATCTCCCGAATCTATTTGGTGAAGTCGCAATTTATCGAGTGAGCGCGCTATGAAAAAATTATTATTAAGTACGACGCTACTGGCGGGACTTTTTGGCATGCAAGCCCATGCAGATTATGTTGCACCGAGTCCTTCTGTTGCCAGTCAAGCGGCTCAGTATTCCATCATGGATATCAACAGTCTGACCAAAGCAGCGAAAGCTGGTCAGGCCGGTGCACAGTTTTATCTGGCCACCAAATACCAGTATGGTAAAGACATCCAGAAAGATGAACGTCAGGCCTTTGCCTGGTATAAAGCTGCTGCGGATCAAGGTCTGGCAGTTGCACAGCTGAATGTTGGCCGTATGCTGGCCGATGGTATTGGCACCAGAAAAGATGAAGCGCTGGCGCGTCAGTATTTTGAAAAAGCGGCCAGCCGTGGCGATAACCGTGCCAGCTTTAACCTGGCAATGATGGAAGAGAAAAAGAAAAACTACATGGGCGCATACCAATGGTATGAACTGTCTACCCGTGATGGCATGCTCGACAATAAAGTGATTACACTGTCTGAAGGCAGAAAAACTGCATTGGCGGCGAATTTGACCCAGGAACAGATCCGTCAGGCACGTGATCGCGCAGACCGTTGGATTCAGGCACAATAAGCTAAATGGTATAAATAGCACCTTCGGGTGCTTTTTTATTGCCGCAAATTCTTCATCCATTGCTAAAATAGCGCCATTCTTGATCTAATAATGAGTTTTAACATGGCTGCAACTGACTGGTTATCCCAAGGCACACTGGTATTGGCGAGTAATAACAAAGGTAAAATTGCCGAGTTTGAAAAACTGTTTGCCGAGTTACAACTGCCGGTTGAAGTCGTGGCTCAAGGCAAGCTGAATATCGAAGATGCGATCGAAGATGGCTTAAGCTTTGTAGAAAATGCCATTATTAAGGCTCGACATGCTGCTAAAATTTCCGGAAAACCTGCTATTGCGGATGATTCAGGAATTTGTGTGCCGGTTCTTGGAGGCGCTCCCGGCATTTACTCGGCTCGTTATGCTGGGGAACATGGCAACGATGCCGCCAATAATGAAAAACTGCTGGCCAATCTCAAACCCTTACGCCAAGAAGGTGAAGCGATCGAGGGTATGTTTGTTTGTGTACTGGCACTGGTCCAACATGCCGAAGATCCCTTACCACAAGTCTTTCAGGGTATCTGGCACGGGGAAATTCTGGAAGCTGTGCGTGGTGAAAATGGTTTTGGCTATGACCCGTTGTTCTGGTTACCGGAACTCGGAATTTCCAGTGCAGAAATGAGCAAGGAAGAAAAGAATAAAATCAGTCATCGTGGACAAGCGATGCAGTTTTTTAAGGCGAGTTTGGCGAAGTAAGTTCCGCCTCTCATTACCCCTCTCCCTTTGGGCATAGGTATCTACACAATTCCTGAACTTTGCGTTAAATTGAAGAGCATGCTCTTCAATTTAACATCTCTGGCCTGGATCAGCGTCTTGTCAAGCGCTATAACAGCCTTGTAAAGCTCAATATGAACCCTCTTGCTTCACTTGCTCCGGCAATCAAAGACCTGGCTTCTGCCCAAAAGTCGAGTTTCGCAACCACACAAGCGGTCTGGCGATTCCTGAATAATGACAAAATCTCTTTTAGTCAGTTAAACCAGCCAATTGAACATCTTGCATGTGAACAGATCAAGGCATCACCGCATCAATATGCATTGATTGTTCATGACTGGTCTCAGCTACAGTATGTGAAACACCATCATAAAATTCAGCGCCTGCAAAGAACCCATCAATATGATTCAGGCTATGAATTGCAAAGCAGTCTGCTGGTTGATGCAGCCTCGGGACTACCTATTGCGCCACTGGCGCAGACACTATCAGATGCCTCAGGCTGCTATTCCACATTCAGTCAACACTCTGCTGGGCGCAAATCTCATCTAGATTCACTTACCGAACAAATCAAAGTGATTGAACAATATCCCATTGAGAAAACATGTGTTCATATCATTGATCGTGAAGGTGACTCCATTGCCCACCTAAGGGAAATGAGCAGCCAGGGTTTTAAATGGCTGATTCGGGCGAAAGAAGGCCATCGAATTGAGCATCAGGGCAAAACATGCAAAGTTGCAGAAGCCGCAGAACGAGTAGAAACGCAGCAGGTCCAGCCGATTGCCTATAAAGGAAACCGGCATATGTTGCATGTGGGAGAAACTGCTATCCGGATAACACGTGCAGCAAAACCGAAGAGAAATGACGATTCAGGCCAACGGGTTGCTCCCCAGCCAGGGAGTGCGATTGAAGCCAGATTAATTGTTGCCGTAGTGAAAGATGATCAGGATAAGACCGTCGCAAGATGGTCACTAATCAGCAATGTTCCATCAGAGATTACTACGGTAGAGATGACGACCTGGTATTACTGGCGCTGGACAATTGAATGCTATTTCAAGCTGCTCAAGCAGGCAGGTCATGATATTGAAGCATGGCTTCAGACCAGACCTGAAGCCATTTTAAGGCGGTTACTGATTAGCTGTATGGCTTGTGTTTTAACTTGGCGAATCCAGCGTTCTGAAGATGAACACCATCAGAAAATTCGTGTATTTCTCACCCGTCTTTCAGGTCGGCAGCAGAAAAGAGGTAGGTTGGAAAGTGCACCTGCCTTATTGGCAGGGCTTTCGATTTTACTGAACACTCTTCAACTGCTCTCGGAATATTCAATAGATGAACTCAATGAGATAGCCACAATGGCATTAGGTATCTCATAGATGTGTAGATACCTATGCCCTTTGGGAGAGGGCTGGGGTGAGGGATTTTTAAAATACACCTCTCCCCTTGCGAAACAGCGTTTCTCATCTCCTAAAAAGAGAAGGAATCTATAGTGTAGGCATCAATACATGCACGACTGCCCCATATAGGGCAATCAAGATCGCACTGGCCAAAGTTCCCGAGGCAATATATTTGGCGGAATGGCCCGTTCCCTGATAATGGGTTTCCAGTGCCACAATATTGGCTGCAGGCGGCAATAAAAAGAACATCAGCATTACCGCATAAGTCAGCATCTGCTGCGGAATAGGTAAATAATAATAAGCGGCAATACACAGCAAAACCGCAAACAGCCCTCTATAAAAAATCAGTTGCAGACTACGCATTAAATCGAAGCGGCTGATCCGCACGTTGCTCAGCCACATTCCCAGCACACACATGCCGCTAAAAGTCACCAACACTTTATTGGCCTGATACAGCATCTCTATCCCGGGTACTTGCTGCCAGTGGCTCAAATCCCAAAATGATAATAGCGCTGCCACCGACAGTGCCACCACAGGTGGTGAGAGCAGTACATTCTTTAAAATATAGCCACTATCTTGTCTGGCTTCACTGACTGCCATCACCGCACAGATATTGCCAAACAAGGAACCACCGATGTACAGGGCAACTACGGTACTGGTTGCTTGCGGGCCAAAGACTGCCAGGGCAAAAGGAATCCCCAGCCATGCCCCGTTTAAATAGCTCAAACATAAAGCACGCAGTTTATTTTTCAAGGTGAAATAAAATAGGGCAAAGAACAGACAGGAACAGAAAAAGCTGAAGGCAATCAGCCACAAACTGCCCTCTTGGTAAAACACCATGTTGTAGATAATCAGTACTGGAATCAGTACTCGGGCCAATAAAGACGCCAAGAGAGGTCGAACTGGTTTTAAATATTGCACCCCCCAATAACCGATCAGAAAAGACAGGAGGGGAAGAATTAAGGCCATGACAATGCTGCTGAGATTTCCATATCAAGCTGTATGCTAGCACAGCTTAGTTTTTCTCAAATGATAGAATTTTTGATCTGAGTGATTCATACCCTGCTACTGTTTCGGCAAACTGTCATCAAAGCGTCACCGCGCTGTCATACAAGCCTGCTGAGATAGGTGCATGAAATATAGAGGATAAAATAATGGCAGGATTATCAATTTGGCATGTGCTGATTTTTGCAATTGTGGTGATTTTATTGTTCGGTACATCAAAACTTAAAAATCTGGGTAAAGACGTCGGCGGCGCGATTAAAGACTTTAAAAAATCAGTCAAAGATGAAGAGGCAGAACAAGCTCAGCTTGCAGAGCCACGCACCATTGATGCTCAGGTCAAAACTCCTGAACATTCGGTTAAAAGTTAAGAGTTCGCTATGCTCAATATTGGAATGACCGAGCTGCTGATTTTCGGGATTATTTCGCTTTTGGTTCTTGGGCCAGATAAGCTTCCGGAAGCAGTACGTTTTGTCGGAACATGGTACGGCAAGATCAAGCGTATGGTGAGCAATGTTCAGAATGATCTTGATCGTGAATTGCGCCTGTCTGAGCTACGTGAACAGATGCAGGCTGAAATGCAGCGGATTCAGGAACTGGAGGCCAAGATGCAGGCACAAGTGGCTAATTTGCAGCAGCCGATTGTAAGCGATGAAGTAAAAATAAAATCGCAAGCTGTCCAGCCCTTGCTCAGCTATCAGCCGGTGATACAGCCTGTATCACCCGTGTATTTACCCAAGCCTACAGCAATTCAAACCGTGATTTCCGAACAACGCTATACAGAAATGAAGGTGGCCGTATGACATCCTTGCCGACCACACCAGCCTCCAATGATGCTGCAGCACTGAACCTCGAACAGATGCCGATTACCCAGCATTTGATCATCTTAAGAAAGCATCTGTTTAAAGTGGTTGCTGTCCTGATTGGCCTGTTTTTCTGCTTATTACCCTTTGCTAATCAGACTTATCAATGGTTGTCTGAACCGTTGCGTGCACAGCTACCTGCCAGTTCAACCATGATTGCCACGGATGTCACTGCAACCTTCATGGCACCTTTTAAGCTGAACTTCTTTGTCGCGCTGATGATCGCGATGCCGTTCATCCTGTATCAGCTCTGGACCTTTATTAAGCCTGCGCTGTATGCCAAGGAAAAGAGCCTGGCCTTGCCGCTTCTGATCGGCAGTATCGTACTTTTTTATACCGGCATCAGCTTTGCCTACTTTGTGGCATTGCCCTCGATTCTGCATTTTTTTATCAGTGTTTCGCCTGAAACTGTAGCCCCGATGACCGACATCAACAGTTATCTTAGCTTCTGTTTAAAGCTGTTTCTGGTCTTTGGTTTTACTTTTGAGATTCCCATTATTACCCTGGTTCTGATCTTGATTGGCGCAGTTTCGACCCAGACTCTGGTAGAGAAACGGCGCTTTATTATTGTGGGTTGCTTCTTTGTAGCAATGTTTGTGACGCCCCCGGATGCCCTGTCAATGATCATGCTGGCTGTCCCGATGTGGCTGCTGTTTGAACTGGGTTTGCTGGCAGGGAAACTGATTGAAAAACGTCGTTTAAAGACCGAATAATAATAACCAGCCAAAACAAAAAAAATATCGATTTACTCAGGCAGCTCTGGCTGTCTTTTTATTTTCTAAATTTCAATAAAATACTGATTTATTTAACTTTAATGCAACATTTTCTTAAGATTACTGTCACATCCCAGGCTTAAGGTATTGAAAACTTCTACATCACCAAGCACTTATTTTTTAATTGGGACTTTAAAATGAAAAACGAAGATATGATACCTTGCCAGGATCTGGTTGAAGACAGTAACAACTCAAATAACACGCACTTCCAAACGATTCTGGACCAATATACTAGTCGTCGTAGCTTTATTGCGAAAACTACAAGTGGGGCAATGGCATTAGCATTTGCAGCAACAGTAAGTGGTTGTTCAGATGATGATAATGATTCTGGTACTCCTGACAGTAATCCAACTACACCGCCAGACACTACTAGCCCAGATCAACATGCCTGGAGTGACCTAAAAGCACGTCCGAATAAATTAGCCTTTGAGCCGGTTCGCAAGAATACCCAAAACTTCTTCAGTGTTCCTGAAGGTTATGAGCTTAAAGTATTGTATGCAGTAGGCGATCCAATCAACCCTGCTTATCCAGAAAAGACCGATACGACCTTAGCTTCTGGTGCCTCTTACCAGTTCCGTTCAGGCGATAACCATGATGGTATGAGCTTCTTCGGTATGCATCCAACCAACAAAAATTATGCTGCGAAAGAATCAACACAAGGTTTACTTGTTTTAAACCACGAATATCTACAACAATCTCAGCTCCATACACCAGAAGGTACAATTACTATCGATGGCGTACGTCCAGAAGATCAGGTACTCCGTGAAGTGAATGCGCATGGTGTTTCTGTTATTGAGATCAGCAAAGATGCAAATACACAAGACGTTAAAATCAACTTAAATTCTAATTTTAACCGTCGTATCACTGCAGCAACCGAGATGGAAATTAATGGACCAGCGCGTGGTTCTGACCTCGTCAAAACTATTTTCTCACCAGATGGAACATTGACTCGCGGTACCTTTGCCAACTGTGGTAATGGTTATACGCCATGGGGAACTTACTTAACGGCTGAAGAAAACTGGAGTGGTTATTTCGCTCGTCAAGCCAACGACACCCGCGCTATTGCAAAAGAAGAAATTTCATTATCTCGTTATGGTCGTGGTGGTACTGATGCCCGTTCGTCTCAATACCGCTGGAATACTCCTGTTGCTGAATTAACCGGTGATAAAGGACTTTATGATCGTTGGGATATTTCAGTTAAAGGCGCAAATGCTTTAGCAGATTATCGTAATGTCATGAATACCTGTGGCTTCATTGTAGAGATTGATCCATTTAGCGCGACTACACGTCCAGTTAAACGTACTGCACTGGGTCGTTTTGCACACGAAGACTGCCGCTGTAGCAACCCTATTCCGGGTCAGCCATTAGCGTTCTATATGGGTGATGACGCGACCGGCGAATATATCTATAAATTTGTTTCTGAAGCCGTCTGGGATCCAAAAGACATTAATGGTGGTTATACCGCTGGTGATAAATACATGGATAAAGGGACATTATATGTCGCTAAATTCAATGATGACGGTACAGGTGAATGGCTAGAACTGACTCATGGCAAAAATGGTTTAACTGCTGCCAATGAAATCTATCCGTTTGCAGGCCAAGATGACATCGTCATCAATGCCCGTCTTGCTGCTGACCATGTAGGTGCGACCAAAATGGACCGTCCAGAATGGGTTGCAGTGAATCCCGAAAATGGTGAAGTCTATGTAACGCTTACCAACAACGGTAACCGTGGACGTGCTTACCCAACCGATGCAGCCAACCCACGTAGCTACATCGACTTTAAAGGCTCGTCAGCTAGCAACTCAGGAAACATGAATGGTCATATCATTCGTTTCAGTGAAGCTAAAAACACAGTTACAGCAACAAGTTTTGCTTGGGATATTTTCCTGTTCGGTGCAGAAGCACGTGCTGCCTCTAACATCAACTTGTCAGGTCTGGATGATTTAAATGACTTCTCCAGCCCAGATGGCATGTGGTTCGATCCGCGCGGAATTCTGTGGATTCAGACCGATGATGGTCAGTATACCGATGAAACCAACTGTATGATGCTGGCAGCACTTCCGGGTACTGTAGGTGATGGTGCTAAAGCGCTTGCAGCCAGCACCAAAGCAGAAGGACAGGAAACCTTTGTTGGTGCCAAACTCAGCAATGATCGTGTTCGTCGCTTTTTGACTGGTCCATCGGGTTGTGAAATTACCGGCGTGACTATTACCCCGGACTATAAAGCGATCTTTGTCAACGTTCAGCATCCAGGGGGTGCATGGCCAGCCAACCAAAGCGAGCGTTATAGCCGTTTAAGCAAAGTACCTCGCTCTGCAACTGTGGTCATTACCCGTAAAGATGGTGGCGCCATTGCGGGTGAGGCTTTGGAACAAGCGAGCGTATAAAAAAAGCTGTTATTCAAAAATGCCGACGTCAAGTCGGCATTTTTTATATCCGGTGATTATTTCAGGCTAATTATTTTCTCAATAGTTTGACCTGCGGTCGCACCTTGTTGTGACTTCTCGATCCAGTGCCATCGTCCCTGCTGCATTCTCAAAAAATTGGAGCATCGGGTGCCATAGGCCGGACTCTGGATAAAAGTCGAAGACAGCAGCTGTTCCATTTCAACCGAGATGCCGGTGTCTGGCAGAAGTTCAGGAATCACCTTGCGTTCGTCTTCCAGAATATCCCAGACTGCATGACACAAATCTGCTTCTGCGATCTCCAGTTGTTGCAGCATCGGTAAAAATTCCTGGGTAAAGCGTTTACGTAAATGTCGGGTCTTGTACCAGTCTTCGCTCATCAGGCCATTCGAAACCACATAGACGCCATGGGCCAGTACTTGTGGTGCTTCACCGCGATTGCTCATATACACCGCCTGATCTTGATCGCCGATAAACAGGTTAAAGCCGGCATAGTCACACTGGCGTTGTTCCAGATCTTGAGCAAAACGAATCGGCGTTAAGTCAGAATCTAAAAAGTTCTGGATGATATGTCCACGTGAAGTCGGATAATGCCCTTTGTCCTGCCCATCACGAAAATTGGTAATCACCGCCCAGCGACTGGAAGCCGTAATCCCCATCCAGGTGCCGCCCGACTGTAGATCCTGTCCGGCAATTATCGGACTATTCTCCCATTCATGCAGCTCCTGCGTAGGACGCTGATAGAACTCATCCCGATTTGAAATCAGACATAATGAGCTCTGATCCAGAACCCGCCAAGCCAATGCCACGATACACATAATTTACGCTCTCGATCTTTACACATTGAATGTACAACATTTTTCTTTGCTTTAAGCTAAAATCTGTGCAAAACAGAATCACAAGGAACAGGAATGCTCACCTATCCCAATATTGATCCCGTCGCGATTTCGCTCGGGCCCTTACAAGTCCACTGGTATGGACTGATGTACTTACTGGCATTTTTATTTGCCTGGGGATTGGCGACGTTTCGCGCCAAACAACGTGGCTGGACACCGGATATGGTGTCTGACCTGATTTTCTTCGGTGCACTCGGTGTGATCATCGGTGGCCGTGTCGGTTATGTCTTCTTCTACGGTTTTTCTCAGTTCCTGGCCGATCCTTTATGGCTGTTCCAGATCTGGACCGGCGGTATGAGTTTCCATGGCGGTTTCCTCGGGGTCATTCTGGCCATGTTGTGGTGGTGCAAGAAATATAAGATGACCTGGTTCCAGACTCTGGATTTTATCGCACCTTGCGTACCGACAGGCTTGATGTTTGGCCGAATTGGTAACTTTATTGGTGGCGAACTGTATGGCCGTCAGGTCACCGACCCAAACTTTGCCTGGGGCATGATCTTTCCGACCGATCCGCTGCAACTGGTTCGTCATCCATCTCAACTCTATCAGGCACTATGTGAAGGCCTGATCCTGTTTATTATACTGTGGTGGTTCAGCTCGAAGCCACGTCCACGTATGGCAGTTTCTGCGCTGTTCCTGATCGGTTATGGCTTGGCACGTTTTGTGGTTGAATTCTTCCGTGAGCCGGACAATGGCCAACTGTTTATTGGCTGGATGAGCAAAGGACAATTCCTGAGCCTACCAATGATCCTGATTGGCTTGTGGATGATGTGGTATGCCTATCAGAAGAAAATATATGACTGGGGTCCACAAAAAAATAGCTGAGAAAATCGCGTAATTTAGCGAGGCAAAGGCCTCGCTTTTTTATACTCAAAATATGCTAAAGTGCCGATTATCTCTTCTATTCTTTCATCATTATGCTTGAGTTCTGGTTTAATCCGCAGGTATCTGTTCTCAAAAAACTATTGATCTTTATTGTGATTGCAGCGACAGCTGCAGGCTTGTACTGGATGGAACCACTGCCCTTAGATTCTATTTTGATGTTTGTCGGTACCGGCATCATTTTTCTGATCTGTCGTTACTGCAAAATCCACTTTGCCAGCAAAAATCCGACCGGTTTGCTGTATAGATTACTGACCTGGATTCCAATTGCCTTATTGATTGCTTTAGTTTTTATGAATATGCAACAGGGCGAAATCCTGATTCCGGGTGCACAAGGCATTGCCTTTATGGCACTGGCAATTTGTCTGTTTTCTCCACTGTCCCTGCTCAATCAGAACAAATCAGATTCGGGTTCACCCCATGCTTGAATTTTGGTATTCGGAACGCTGTAGCCGTCAAATCAAACTCATCGTTGTCATCGCGACCTGTATTTTTATTTATGCGGCATCGACTGTGGCCCAGTTAGATCCAGTATTTGTTGGGGTGAGTTTAGCGATTGGAATTGTCGTACATTTACTGCACCATTTTCGCCTGAAAATCTCAAAATCCAATCCCTATGCAAATGGCTTTAGCGCCTTGAGCCGGGTCATTCCCATCATTGCCTTAATTACCCTGTTTGGCTATTTGCCAGAACAGCACCAGCAATGGGGCAAATTTGCCTTGGGTCTGCAATGTCTTGGCTTTGCCGCGATTGGATTATTTATTGTTTCAATCTATGAAAGCCGTGCGAAGCGTTTTGAGGACTGATCACTTCGCAGTGTTTTCTTAGAAGTAAGTTTCCAGACGATAGTAACTATAAGTCACGTTTTTATTGCGATAAACCGCATGATCTCGCTGTTTAAAATCTGATACCCAGGCACTACCTGAATAAGCCGCGATATGTCCATATTTATGTCCCTGAGTACGGTCAATAATATAGATATCGCCTTTTTTCGGCCGATCAAAAGAAGCATTAATTTTCTTATAACCCAGCTGCATCAGGGTACTTCCCCAATCTGCCGCTGCGACCGGATGATTCACAATTTTCGCACCAGAAGATTGCAGACCGACACGAATACTGCGCGCACATTTCTGTGTACTGGTATTTCGGGTAATGCCTTGCAGATAACTGGTAAATTTCTCGATATTGATACGATGGCCATTGCTTACGCCTGAAGCGTTACGGACAGTGGCTTTTTGGGATGACTTTTTAGGTCTTTGCTCCGATTGGGAACGCACCATGATATTCGCTTGGACAGGAGCATATACTTCGCTCATGTTTACTTGATGATCATAGATCATGCCTTACCAACCGCTCCTCGCCTGTAATTTAGGCTTTCATATTGTTAACAAGCCGAGAATACTAGTCGTTTAAATGTTATCTTTCACATTAAAAATGTAAATAAATTTGTCTATTTTTCCGGCATTCAAATTAAGCCGTTCTTTCTCATACAGTTACAAAACCCATCATCTTTGCAAAAAAAATGTAAAGCAAAGCCAATTCCAATGCCTTGCAAAGCTTTTTCAGCCTGAAATACGCAAAATGAGTCCTTATCTTTTTCTACTCAAACGTGTGGATTTAATCTGTAGCTCGGCCATTTTCAGATAACATTTCACCACATGATTACATCATTTTGAGCTTTACCGCCTGTATTACACTGATGCGGCATTTTTAAACCTTGAACTAAACGGAGAAGAAAAATGAGTCAGACTTTAAGTACCGTTTCAAATTTTAATTTAGAACAATATTTAAGTACCTGGTATGACATTGCACACTTGCCGATGAAGCGCCAACCTGAAGACAGCACCGATATTTCTGCGGTATAGAGCTTGAATGAAAATGGCAAGGTGGATGAAGCCATTGCTGAAGCGATCATTGTCGATGCAGAACATGCCAAGCTTGAAATCAGATTTTTACCTGAAGGCTTGCATGGGATCCCGTTTACCAAGGGCGATTATTGGGTCTTAAAAATCGATCCGGATTATCAGACGGCACTCGTGGGCGAGCCAAATAAAGAATATTTATGGTGATTACATCGCGACACCAGTCTGGACGAAGCGACTCAACGCGAATATTTAAGTTATGCAGCACCCTTAGGTTATGATCTGTCTGATCTGATTCATACAGCGCATACTGGCCACAAAACCGCTTAAATTGCAATCAAAAGACCTCCATCAGGAGGTCTTTTTTATTCTCAATTTGGACGATGAAAGCTCATCAAAAAATGCTATGATGTGCGCAATTTAAATTGTCCCTTTCGACAGAAAATTGATTACAAAATAATCCATTTTGCTGTTAAAACGGCGATTTTCAACAGATTCAGATAGAGAGAACTATGCGCCAATATCTTGACCTTTTACAACATATCCTCGACAACGGCGGCGATAAAGGCGACCGTACCGGTACAGGTACACGTTCGGTATTTGGTCATCAAATGCGCTTTGATCTTTCGCAAGGTTTTCCTTTACTCACCACCAAAAAAGTTCATTTCCGTTCTATCGTGATTGAACTGTTGTGGTTCCTGAAAGGCAATACCAATGTTCAGTATTTAAAAGACAATAAAGTCTCGATTTGGGATGAATGGGCGACCGCAGAACAAACTGCGCGTTTTGGCCGTCCTGAAGGCGAATTAGGCCCAGTATATGGTCACCAATGGCGTAATTTTGGTGCCAGCAAAAATGCAGACAATAGCTATAACCAAGATGGTTTTGACCAGATCAAATGGTTGATCAATGAAATTAAAACTAATCCAAATTCGCGCCGTCTGATTGTATCGGGCTGGAACCCGAATGAAGCGGGTCAGGTCGCCTTACCCCCTTGCCATACCCTGTTCCAGTTTTTTGTGCACAATGGCAAATTGTCTTGTCAGTTGTATCAGCGCAGTGCCGATGTATTTTTGGGTGTACCATTTAATATTGCCAGCTATGCTTTGTTGACGCATATGATCGCGCAAGTCTGTGATCTGGAGGTTGGTGACTTTGTCTGGACTGGTGGCGATACCCACTTGTACAGCAATCATTTTGAACAGGCACAGTTGCAGCTTAGCCGTGAGCCACTCGGCCTTTGTCAATTAAAACTAAATCCTGAGATCAAAGACCTGTTCGATTTTAAATTTGAAGATATCGAAATTGTCGGTTATGAATCTCATCCAGGCATTAAAGCCCCTGTCGCTGTTTAATGTTCTTTATTATAAAGTTCCCTCTCTTCCTAGGAGAGGGCTAGGAAGAGGTTTTTTACCACACGTAAATCGCCAACTCCTTTCAAAATTATTCCTAGCCCTAAAGCATGAAGGCAATCAATATAGATTTTTAACCTTTCTTTCGTACCAGTAAAAAATTACACGAAGGACTTTGGGCTTGATAAGAAGGATTCAATACATGTCATTTCAAGATTTAGAAGTTGTACACGTCGTTGCCATGGATCAGCAGCGTTGTATCGGCAAGGGCAATGACCTACCTTGGCATATCTCTGCCGACCTGAAACACTTCAAGGAAATCACCCAAGGCGGTGTGGTGGTGATGGGTCGCAAGACACTAGAATCGATGGGACGTACCTTGCCTAAACGCGTGAACTGGGTCATTACCCGTGATCCAGACTGGGCATTTGCAGGCACCAAAGTCGCTTATAGCATTGAAGATGCGCTGAGTCAGGCCGTTGCAGATGTAAAGGCTTCAGAAAAACCTGAAACCATTTTCATCATTGGTGGTGGTGAAATCTTTAAACAGACTATGGATATTGCAGACCGTCTGGAACTGACCCATGTCGAACTGGATGTACAGGGCGATGCCTATTATCCAGCGATTCCAGCAGAATTTAAAAAAGTCGCTGCCGAGCAACATATCGACGACAAAACCGGCATTGCTTTTGAGTTCGCAACCTACAGAAAATAAAGCCTATTTCTCAGGAAAAAGTGATGATGCAGGGACGCGAATACATCTCCAGACATTGGAGTCTGTGGCTACTGGGCAGCCTGTTTACTTTATTCGTCCTTCTGTCGAGCCTGTGGTTCAGCCTGATGCTCTGGGTTCATCAACCCCTCGGAAAAATCGGCAGCTTGATGCTGATTGGACTCTGGCTGACCTTTGCGCTGGTCGTTCTCGGGATTTATTTCACCCGGCATCTGATCTCCCGCCAAGTGGATAGCGTTCTTTATCTTCTGGCCTTTTTATTCTGTCTGCTAGGATATTTCAGTCTGGAAGCGCGTCAGGATCGAGAGTGGAATCCTGAGGTTTCCCAGCTTCTGCATTATGAGCTGCAAGGCGATCAGGTTACCTTACACAATATCCGCAACTTTGACTGGCAGGCCGATGGTCGCTATATCGAACGCTGGGAAAGCCGCAGTTTTGATCTGAATCAGATTACTGGCGTGAACATCATTACTTCCTACTGGATGGGGCCTAAAATTGCCCATACCCTGGTCAGCTTCGATTTTGCCAATCAAAAGCCACTCACCTTCTCGATTGAAATCCGCAAGGAAAAGAATGAAGAGTTTTCAGCGATTGGTGGCTTTTTCCGAAAATATGAACTGAGTCTGGTCGCATCGGATGAAAAGGATATTGTCTATACCCGTAGCAATGTCCGTGGTGAACAGGTCTATTTTTTCCCAGTCAAAATGCCGCAAGCTCAGGCTAAAGCGCTATTCAAGGAATATCTGCGTCAGGCCGATGAGCTGGCCCAAAAGCCAAAATGGTACAATACCCTGACCAGTAATTGCACCACACTAGTCTTTGATATGGTTCAGGCGATATCGCAACAACAGCTACCCTCAGATTACCGGTTGCTGGCCTCCGGCTATTTACCGAATTATCTCTATGATCTTAAAGTACTAGAACAGTCTTGGGATATGCACACTTGGTATCAACGGGCACATGTCAATCCACGGGTAGAACGCACCGCTAATCTCTCCAGTCAGGACTATTCACGCCTGATCCGGCAGGGCCTACCAAAACCCGACATGCAATAACTGTGTAGCAAATCCACTTCAATAAAGATACAAAATCAACTGGAACCTTGATCATTTTTTTGTTTATATACAAACAGCTAGTCAATGATCAGAGTATCTCTCATGCTAAAAAAATTAACTGCAATCGCGATTTTAGGCTCGGTTTTAACGGTCATGGGCTGCGAAACTGTACCCAATACAGCCACGACACAAACCGCGAATCATTTACAACTTTTGCAAAATCGTATCTGGATTGCAACCCAGATTGGCAATACTGAAATCAAGACGGTGCCAACCGCACGCAATGTTCCGAGTCTGCAATTTGATGCCAGTACCCAGCGCGTTTCAGGTTCAGATAGCTGTAACCGGATTATGGGCAGCTACACAGCAGCAAAAGACACGCTGACCCTGAGCCAGATGGCCACTACCCGTATGGCTTGCATGAACAACGATCAGCTTGATCAGAAATTTAATGAAGCTTTAGCCAAAGTGACTCATTATCAAGTGTTTGGTAAAACCTTAAAATTACTGGATCGCCATGGAAATCTCTTGATCCAGCTGGAAAGTGCTGTTCAGCCGCGTTAATACTTCCCTACAAAAAGCCTGTATGGACAGGCTTTTTTATCTTTCATACTGATGAGCTGGAATTTAACCATCAGCCCGATTGAGTTATTTAATTGAATGAGGAATCAACCATGCAACAGGCACTTTTCGGTGGGGGATGCTTTTGGTGTACTGAAGCCGTATTTTTACAGATTCAGGGAGTTCAGCAAGTCGTCAGCGGTTACGCAGGTGGGCACACAACTCAGCCAAACTATGATGATGTCTGTGGTGGCAATACCGGCCATGCCGAAGTCATTCTGATCGATTTCGATGAAAACCAGATTAACTATAACCAATTGCTCGATGTCTTTTTTGCGACCCATGATCCAACCACATTAAACCGTCAAGGCAATGATGTCGGCACCCAGTATCGTTCTGTGATTTATTATCTGAATGATGAGCAGCAGCAACAGGCGCAGCAGGCGATGGATGCCCTGAAAGCCGATGGCATCAATGTGGTAACTGAACTGAGCCCTGCCCCGACTTTCTATCCGGCGGAAGACTATCATCAAAACTTCTTTGCCAAGAATCCGACCCAGGGCTATTGCAATTTTGCCATTCCGCCAAAATTGAATAAATTACGCAGCAAATTTACGACCTTGTTAAAAACTCATTAAGTTTCATGAAAAATGGGCATAAAAAAGCGACTGATTGCAGTCGCTTTTTTTATTATCTGAATCTTAGTTATCGGTTGCAAAAGCAATATCGTTGAGTCCGGCTCCACTCGCGCGCGACATGACTTGTGCCACCGAGTCATAACGTGATTCTTTATCCGCTTTCAGCACAATGGTCGGCTGACGCTCAGCTTGGCCCGCTTCATTAAAACGGGTTTCAAGTTGTTCCAGCGTCAGCACATCGCCATTCCAGGCAATGTCACCTTCGGCATTGATGCTGATCGTGACATTTTCAGGCGGCAGATCAATAATTTCCGCAGTCGTTTGTGGCAAGGTTAATGGAATTGATGGGTTCGCAACGGTCGCTGTCACCAGAAAGATGATCATCAATACCAACATAATGTCGATGAGGGGAATGAGGTTCATCTCATTCATGCCTACATCGTTGTCTTCACCCAGTTGAAAAGCCATTAAGCTTGACCTCCCACGAAACTCTGTTGTGTTACTTTTTCATCAGACTTTTTTGCAGCAGATTCCTGTTGCAGCATGGTATCAATCAACAGACCATGTGCCTGATCTTGTAATTCATGAGCCAAGCCACGATTAGCACGGACACAGATGTTATAAGCCAGTACCGCAGGAATTGCGACTGCCAGACCTAAGCCGGTCATAATCAAGGCTTCACCGACTGGGGTTGCCACTTGTGCCAGACCAGCCTGACCACTTTTACCAACAGCAACCAGTGCATGGAAGATACCCCATACCGTACCGAATAAACCAACGAACGGTGAAATTGAGGCAATCGTACCCAGAACTGATACACCTTTTTCGGCATTGGCTTTCTCTGCTGAAATCTGGCGTAACAGCGCCTGTTCTGCCACTGCTTTACGCTGTTCAAAGCCCAAAGGAGCCAGTTTGGTTTTCAGTTGTTCCAATGCCTTAGATAACTGAGCATAGGCAATCTGTTTCAGTTGGCGAGTGCCCATCAAACGCAGCACAAAAATGGTCCATGTCGCAATCGACATTGCCAATAACACGAAATACAGCGTTTTACTGACTGCATCAGCGTGTTGCCAATAAACTGAAAAGTTCATATTCGAACTCCTAATGGGTGAGCCGTTATTTAACCTGAAAATCGAAAGGCTGTTCCACGCGTGTTGGATAAGCCACACCATTTTCAACATATTTGGTGAGTTGTGCACGACGTACCGCTGCTTCTACTTTGCGCGTTACCGCCGGGCTACAACTTGAATTTCGTGCAGTTGCAGAGACTACTTTACCCTGCTCATTCGCTGAAACATCTACTACCAGTGAACAGGCTGATTTTAATTCACCTGCAGAGAGTGAGACTTTTGGTGAACGCTGCCAGGACACGCCCCCACCAATCGATACACTTTTCGGGGATGGCGGCGCAGCAGGTGCTGGCGGTGTCACAGGCGCAGGTGGCGCGACCGGAGCAGGTGCCGGTTTAATTTTAGTTTCAGTGACCACTGTCGGTACAACCGGACTTGGGGTTGGTTTTGCTTCAACTGGTGGTGCTTTAACCACTTTTGGCGCTTCAGCCTTTTTCACCTGCTCGATTTTTTCTACTTTTTTCGGTGGTGGTGGCAGCGGTTTATCGACAATTTTGACTTCTTTAGGCTTAGGCGGCTCTTTTTGTGGCTCGGCCTTCGGCTTTGGCGGTAAAGGTTTTGGCGCTTCCTGGAGTTTAACAAAGCGCACTTTTAAGGGTTGCTTATCAATGGGTGTCAGCTCAGGTGCTTTCATCTGGCTGATCGCATATAACACACCCACATGCCCAACCAGTACAGCCGCCACGATAGAGATGACTTTCTTTTTCATCTGATTCGGCGGTGTAGGCATTTGGGGCGCAGCAACTTGACTCATTAAATCTATTACCTTGAGGAGATGATGTGGAACAAACTATCAAGCTCATCGGTTAGCACAATTAAAGTATGCCAATAATAAATGAGAAGTGTTTTCATTTGCAACCGCTAATCCTACCTTTGACTGACTTTTTTTGCATCAAAACAAAAAAAGGCACACTAAAAGTATGCCTTTTTAAAATGCAATGCAAGTCTTATTGGAACACGACAGTCTTGTTGCCATCGACAATAATACGGTCTTCCAGATGCCATTTCACCGCGCGGGCCAATACATTACGTTCCACGTCCTGACCGAGTTCACGTAACTGTTCAACAGTAAAGTCATGGTTCACGCGCTCCACATCCTGCTCGATGATCGGACCTTGATCCAGATCAGCAGTCACATAGTGCGCAGTTGCACCAATCAGCTTCACGCCTTTTTCATAGGCCTGTTTGTACGGATTGGCACCCACGAAAGCTGGCAGGAAAGAATGATGAATGTTGATCACTTTCATTTCCCACTTGCTGACAAATTCTTCATCTAAAATCTGCATATAACGTGCCAGCACCAACAAGTCATTGCCTTGCATCAGCTGATCAATTTCTGCATAAGCTTCAGGTTTGTTGTCTTTGTTCACCGGCACGACTTCAAATGGAATGCCAAAGTTTTCAACTGCTTCGCGTAAAGTCTCGTGATTCGATACCACTTTGGTAATTTCACAAGGCAAACCACCACGTGCATGACGCCATAACAGCTCAAGCAAGGCATGATCGACTTTAGACACCAAAATACCGACTTTTTTCACGTCACTGACCAGCGCCAGACGCCATTGCATGCCATAGCGTTCCGCCACATTTGCTGCAAAAGTCTGAGTAATACTTTCTTTGCGACTTTGAAGATTATCTAATTCAAATTCAACGCGCATGAAGTAACGTCCGCCCTGCGCTGCTGTCGCATATTGGTCAAGCGCAGTAATGTTGGCACCTTGATGATACAAGAAGCTCGAAACAGCCTGCACGATGCCCGGCTTGTCTTCACAAGTAATCAATAAACGTGCGGTGTTAGCAGTCGTCATATTCATGTTGGTTTAAGTCACTAATCAGTTAAATTAAAAAATAAGCCGAGTATTCTAACGCGTTTCTTGAATATTCTGAATAGTTTGTTCAGATTCAGTGTCTTTAGAAGAAGACAGGCTGGCAAAAAGTTCCGAAGAGCCCAAACTGCTCAATAAACCTTCATAGGTTTGACGACTTTCACCCCGTAAATACGCCCCTTCCAGGAATACCATCTGGCGCAGTGCCTGCCAGACCCATTTTTCTTCCAGCGTATTGGAATCAGTCAGATGTCCTGACATATACAGGAAGTTGGTCCAGTTGGTCAGGACAATCCACAGGTTGATGATCAGGGCTTCAATTTCTGAATCGGTCATGTCCATCAGGCCTGCATTAACAAAGCCCTTATAGATTTTCTGGCCCTGCTGCATCACCTGTCCGGCAAAGCGTGGATACATCTTGCGAAAATCTTCGTTATTTTCTACCAGATGATACACATCACGATGCAGGAAACGATAAGCCCATAGCTGACTGCTCAGTACCTGAAAATAATGCACCTTGTCATTGGCATCCAGCGCACGGTCATCCGGCAGCGCCAGCATTTCCAGGGTCTGATGCTGGTACTGTTCCATCAATTCTTTAATAATTTCATTTTTATTGCGGAAATGATAATACAGGTTACCCGGGCTCATGCCGAGTTCAGCCGCAATATGATTGGTGGTTACCGATCGTTCGCCACGCTCGTTAAACAGCTGCAAACTGAGCTGCAAGATACGCTCTTTAGTTTTTAAGGTTTTGGTTTGGGACATCCTAAAATAACCATTCAGTTCATGCATTAGCAGGCTAACACACAAAGTCACTTGACTAATTAGAGTATTTACTCTAAAAATTAATTAATCGATTTTTGAATAATGGTAGTGCGGCATGAACAGTCACACAAAAACAACATCAATGACACCACATTTTTTTGATAGCCAATATCTGAATGAAGTCTTGGCGCAACAAAAACACGCTTACTTACACTACCCTCTGCCGACTGCAAAGGAACGTATCGATCGTTTAGCTCGACTTAAGCGTATCTTAGTTAAGTATCAAGATCAATTTGCTGATGCAATTAATCAGGACTATGGTAACCGTTCAATCGGGGAAACCAAGATTGGTGAACTGCTCACCTGTCTGGAACATATCAAATATTACAGCAAAAACCTGACCCGATGGATGAAACCTTCCAAGCGTCATGTAGGCATTATTCATCAGCCGGCTAAAGCCTGGGTACAATATCAGCCTTTAGGCGTAGTCGGAATTATTGCACCGTGGAACTACCCGCTGCTGCTGTCTATCGGTCCGCTGATCTGCGCTCTGGCTGCAGGCAACCATGCCATGATCAAAATTTCCAGTGCATCCGCTGCCTTTGGTGAAGTTTTAGAAAAAGCTTTGGCTGAAGCCTTCCCTAAAGAATTGGTCGCTGTAGTGAATGGTGGCGGTGTAATTTCAGATGCCTTCTGTCGCTTGCCTTTCGATAAACTGATTTTCACTGGCTCAACTGCAGTCGGTAAAACCGTCATGGCAGCCGCTGCCGAAAATCTGGTGCCGGTGATTCTGGAACTGGGCGGTAAATCGCCAGTACTGGTGCATCCATCGATTGATCTGCGCGATGTCGCGCAGCGGATTGCGGTGGGCAAACTCTGGAATGCCGGTCAGACCTGTGTAGCGCCAGACTATATGTTCCTGCCTCTCGGAAAAACTGCCGAGTTCATTGATCACTTTAAAGCCTGTGTCGAAAGCATGTATCCGGATATCACCCATAATCAGGATTACACCTCGATTATTAATGTCAAACAATATAACCGTCTGCAAGGCTATCTGGATGATGCGCGTGAACAGGGTGCGCAAGTCATTGAAATTAATCCGCGTAGTGAAAACTCGGCTGATCTGCGCAAGATTGCACCGACCATCGTGACCAATGTCACCCCGATGATGCAGATCATGCAGCATGAAATCTTTGGTCCGCTGTTACCGATCATGGAATATGATCAAATTGACGATGTCATCGACTTTATTAATAGCCGTCCACGCCCACTTGCTTTATACTACTTCGACTTTGATCAGGCGCGTGCCGATTATGTCGCACAGCGTACCCATTCAGGGCATTTCGGGCAAAATACGGTACTGACCCATGTTGCGCAGGACGATCTACCATTTGGGGGTGTCGGTGCATCAGGTATGGGTAAATACCATGGCCCAGAAGGCTTCTTCAGTTTGTCGCATGAACGCTCAGTAATGTCGAATCCAAAGCTGTATAGCTTGAAATACATTCTGCCACCGTTCAATAAACCGATTCACAAGCTGATTTCGAAGACACTTCTCCGCTAAATGATCAAGGCATGAGCTATCGATATAGTTCGTGCCGCGTTTTGACGAAAATCGCTTGTCTTTTAAGCGCATTTTTGATATAAAACGCCCCTTGAATGATTTCAATCCGTTTATTTTTGACTGGCCATACAGATTTGCTGTTGGCTAAATCAATGGAGTTACACCATGTCTAAGGTTTGCCAAGTTACCGGCAAGCGTCCAGTCGTTGGTAACAACGTCTCACACGCCAACAACAAAACTAAGCGCCGGTTCGAGCCGAACCTGCACCACCACCGTTTCTGGTTAGAAAGCGAAAAACGTTTTGTACGTCTTCGTTTAACCACTAAAGGTATGCGTATTATCGACAAATTGGGCATTGAAAAGGTTGTTGCTGACCTACGTGCTCAAGGTCAAAAGATCTAAGGAGTCTGAACCATGCGTGATAAAATTCGCTTAGTTTCTTCAGCTGGTACAGGTTATTTCTATACCACGACTAAGAACAAACGTACTATGCCGGAAAAAATGGAAATCAAAAAATTTGATCCAAAAATCCGTCAACACGTAATCTTCAAAGAAGCTAAAATCAAATAATTTTAGTTTCTTTAAAAAAACGACCTTTGCGGGTCGTTTTTTTTTGCACTTTTTTTATCCGGCTTGATAAACTTTCTGCATGTTTTGGCACTTTTTGTGCTTATTTCCCAGCAAACCTAGCTAAAGGAGTATTTAGTGCCACATGACGTAGAGCTCATTATATTACTGGCTGTTGGTTTTGGCTTAGCTTTGGTCTTTGGCTATCTCGCTGCACGGCTGCGTCTTCCCCCTTTGATCGGCTATCTCATTG
This sequence comes from Acinetobacter sp. CIP 102136, assembly GCF_000369685.1. Classification (GTDB taxonomy): domain Bacteria; phylum Pseudomonadota; class Gammaproteobacteria; order Pseudomonadales; family Moraxellaceae; genus Acinetobacter; species Acinetobacter fasciculus. The sequence continues at coordinate 374,526 of NZ_KB850141.1, read as the reverse complement.
CCGGCATTCTGATTAGTCCCCACACACCCGGTGTGGTCGGTGATATTCATCTGGCCAACCAGCTGGCAGAACTTGGCGTCATGTTCCTGATGTTTGGTGTCGGGATGCATTTTTCCCTGAACGATCTGATGCAGGTCCGCCGGATTGCCCTGCCTGGTGCGATTTTACAGATTGCAGTTGCCACCTTGCTCGGGGTCGGAGTTTCGATGCTGTGGGGCTGGAGCTTTGGCTCAGCGCTGGTCTTTGGCCTAAGCCTGTCCTGTGCCAGTACTGTGGTTCTACTCAAAGCACTCGGTGATCGTGGCCTGCTCGATTCGATCAATGGCCGGATTGCTGTTGGCTGGTTACTGGTCGAAGATCTGGTTATGGTCTTGGCGCTGGTACTGTTACCTGCCACTGCGGTGCTTTTAGGGGGGCAGGCGCTGGAAGGCGCAAGCGATGAGAATATCTGGCTCACCTTAGGTATTACTCTGCTCAAAGTCGCAGGCTTTATTGCCTTCATGCTGATTATCGGTAAACGATTGATTCCGATGATCATACAGGTCGTGGCACGTCTTGGTTCACGTGAGCTGTTTACCTTAACCGTGGTGGCTGCTGCTGTTTCGATTGCCTTTGGTGCCTATAAGATCTTTGGCGTGTCGATGGCACTGGGTGCTTTCTTTGCCGGGATGGTGGTGAAAGAATCTGATTTCAGTCATCGTGCCGAAGAAGAAACCTTGCCACTGCGTGAAATTTTCTCGATTTTATTCTTTGTCTCCGTCGGCATGCTGTTTGATCCGCGCATCCTGCTGGAACAGCCTTTACATGTACTGGCCGTGGTCGGGATTATCATGATTGGTAAAACTATTGCCGCGATGGCACTGGTGCTGTTCTTCCGTTATCCGATCAATACCGCTTTGACCGTCGGTGCTTCTCTGGCACAGATTGGTGAGTTCTCCTTTATTTTGGCTGCACTCGGTGTTTCGCTCAATCTGCTTTCGCTGGAAGGTCAAAACCTGATTCTGGCAGGTGCCTTAATTTCGATTACGCTTAACTCCTTTATCTTTTCCGCGATTGAGCCGGTACAGAAATGGATTCGGGAACGCTCGACTCTGGCCCGCTTACTGGAACGCAGTGGTGACCCTTTGGCAATGTTACCGGATGAAGTCTCACAGGATTACCTGCGCGATCAGGTGGTCATTATTGGCCATGGTGAGGTGGGACGTCGCATTACCCGCTCATTGATGGAAGAAAACATTAAGGTGGTGATTGCCGAAGAAAACCGTGACATCGTCGAAAACCTACGTGAAAAAGGCATTGCTGCAGTGTCTGGTGTAGCCACTGAAGCCGGAGTACTGATTCAAGCACATATTCAACATGCGCGCTTACTGGTTATCTCTCCTATGGATATTATCGATATTCATAAAATCGTGGACATTGCCAAGACCTTGAATCCACAAATTCAGGTACTGGTCTGTGCAGAAAGCAAGGAAGAAGCTGAAGCCATTCGTCGGGATAATGTCGGTACGGTTTATTATGCCAAAGAAGAAATGGCGAAAAATATGAGCAATCATATTTTGAATCAGATTGAGATCGCGCATCAGCATACGCCTTCTCATTAAAGTTTTTCTTTGAATAAACACTGAATAAAAAAGTTGCCGGATCTGGCAACTTTTTTTATGTACATCAATATATCTCTGAGCCAAATATTTTATTAACATACTGGCTTCAGACTGCTCACGACTTAAATTTTAAAATACTGATTTTTCATCTTCATTTTAAATGAACGTTTTTGTGATACTTAAAATCTGCCTAATTTAATAACCTATAAAACTCAAAAAGCACACCGATAGTGTGCTTTCTAAATAAATTTCAACGATTAACTCATATACTTTGGTTCTTCATCCACAACTTCAGCCTGCCATTCATTGACCTGCTGTTCCAGCAAGCCATAGAGTGCTGCCTGAATCATCTGTTGCGCAATCACGGGCGTCTGCTCTCCAAGTAGAGCTTTCACCTCATCATTAAATTGAATCATGACCAAAGGCTGTTTATGTGAGCCTGCATTGCGTAGAGCCAACGCGCCACCTTCAAGTTGAACGAGTTCTAAAATCGCGTCTTGATTACCAAATAAATCTTTCAACTGTTCTATAGACATATATCCTCCATGTTCAACATGGTGGCAAAGCACCGGGTGCACTTTGCATCATTAGAGTAATTGATATAGGGTTAAAAATTGCAATTTCAAGTACAGCCGATCCGATTAAAATTCAATCATCTCATTACGAAAACCATCAATTAATTGGGTCAGGTCACGATGCCACTCTCTCAATATAGCAGTATCAGGTAACCATGCTTGTGGAGACTGTGTGACTTTAATGATGAGATTTGAGGAGGTTTCGTCTTCAGGTTCTGGGGTACTTGGTTCGGGCGCATACTGGCACAGACGGTAAGCGCGCTTCAGTTCAGCAATGAAACCGCTCTTGGACAAATGTTGCAGCACCGCGACTTCTGGCGAAATTTGGCCTTTGGCCGCCATGAGTTCTTCGATCGATTTTAGTGTCGGATGAGGATCATTCAGGCGATAGTAACGCACCAGTTCCTGTAAAAATGCTAACAAAGCACCATGCAAATGAAACACAGTTGCTTCACGTTGTGCCTGAGCCTGTTGTACATGTTCAGTTTGCTCTGCTTGCTGGCAGGAAAGGCGGGCAAAATACAGTTTTTGATTGGTACGGTCCGCATGATAGCGAGCAACACGGGTCATCGAGATTTCCTAAGGTTTAAAACAAATTTTGGCTTTTATAAAGTAAAAGGTTCGCCTACATTTCGCAATCAAAAGATGTTTAGACTGAATCCATCCAGCACTGAAATTCAGAGCATTGAGCTCACTGATTAAGTACGGCGATACTAAATTGCAGCCATAAAAAAGGAGCCTATCAAGTGCTCCTTTTTTGAGTTTAAGCCTGAGGCTTATCTTCTGTGGCTTTCACGCGGATCCCATGTCCGTGCAGGCGTAAAGTATTCAGGCCTTTAATGGCTTTGACTGCTTCACGGCCATGTGGCATTTCTACAAAAGCAAAACCTTTTGATTTGCCTGTTGCTGCATCAAGCACCAAAGTACAGGTCTCCACTGTGCCATATTCCTGGAACAGTTTCAGTAATTCGGCTTCTGTGACCGTACGTTCTAAATTACGAACTAAAATTTTCATCTTACAACCTTAAGAAGATAGGCAAAAAATATCAAAAAGCACGCGCCTACTCTACTTTTTGCATGAAACAACTTTGCTATAGTTTAATCGAGATCAATCCCAAAATCTAAATTAATCGACTTGCGTTCAATCAAGGCACTTTTTACAGTTTGCTGCCGGGTTTTGTAATGGGTTTCCGTGGTGCATAAATGCCGGGTGAGATCATTCAGAAAATAACTTTCAACTTTACGTCCCTGCTCATCCACGGTTTCCCGCGCCCAATGATTCAGGTTCTGTTTGGTCAGAATTAATTCATTTTTTGCCCGGGTCAGTGCTACATAGAGCACACGACGCTCTTCTTCGACATCATCAAAATCACCTTGGGCACGTGCATGCGGATAATTCCCCGGCGTGACATTGGCCACATAACAGACATTCTGTTCGGTACCTTTGGCCGAATGGATAGTGATGAGGGTCACTACATCCGTATCTGACTGGCGTTCAATTTCTGAGATTGACACCGGATCCAGTACATATTCCTCTAAAAATTCACTCAGCTGCGAATGCTTGGAGGCCAGCTGTTTGACCAGTTCAAAATCACTCTGGCGACGTGGCCAATCCTTTTTATAGTTTTCCGCCAACTGCGATTCAATCGCCTGCACCGCAAGACCGACGCAGGCTGGCACTTCGCCTTTGAGCACACTCATCTGCTGCATGATCAGAATGGTTTCTAATGGTATCTTGCCAAATTTTTCCAACTTATCTGCAATAGCTTCCATTTCCGGTTCAGCCAATAACTGCTGCGATAGCTTACTGGCACCCACATCACCAACACCATTCCACAGGGTCAAGAAACGCATCCAGGCGATATCATCCAGCGGATTGGCGACTACGCGCAGCATGCTGAGCAAATCTTTGACATGCGCCGTTTCCAGCAGCTTCATGCCACCAATAAAGCGATACGGCACATTAGCCGCGATACAGGCTGCCTCAATATGCCGTGCGGCAAAACTGGAACGAACCAGCACCATATGCTCGCCCCACTTACTACCTTGCAGATAATGACGCTCTTTAATATCAATCGCGATCCATTTGGCTTCATCAAACTCATTCGGGAAAATATGCATGCGCGGCTTTACACCTTCTCCGCGATACGCTTCCAGACGTTTGTCATATTTGATTTCAGACTGATCGAGCAGCCAGTTGGACAGATCCAGAATTTCCTGGGTCGAGCGGTAGTTTTTTTCTAATTTAAAAATCTGCGCATCTGGCACACGTTCTTTGAAATGGTGAATATTTTCAAAGTCTGCACCACGAAAGCCATAAATCGACTGCGCATCATCACCGACACAGAACAGGCTGATCCGGTCTTTCAGTGGCTCCAGCAAAGCCCATTGCAATGGATTGGTATCCTGCATTTCATCGACCAGCATATGCCGACAGATTGAAGCGACATAGTCGACCAGACCTTCGGACTGTGCCAGCGCCGTAGCTACTACCGCCAGAATATCGTCATAATCCAGAAAACTTCGCGCTTGCTTACGTGCTTCATATTCTTTCATAATTTCGGCAATCTGGTCCTTTAAGGCCAGATATTCCGGCATCTGTTTTTCCAGCGCCAGACTGAGCTTTTGCCGGGTATTCCTTGCAAAAGAATACAAATCACATAATTCTTGAGGCTTCGGCAGATGATTGGGATTTTTCTTGTCATCACGGCCGCGAATCAAACGAAACATCATCAACTGATCATCACGATCAATAATCGAAAACTGTTCCAGACCAAAAGCTTTCGGAATACGGCGCAGCAGATACATACAGAAGGTATGAAAGGTCGAGGCCCGCAGTCCCTTGGCTTGTTCACCCAGTGCAAGTTCGACACGCGCCACAATTTCACTGGCTGCACGGCGGGTAAAGGTCAGAATTTGAATCTGGTTGGCAGGCACACCCTGCTCAATCAAGTAAGCTGCGCGTGCCACGATAGTCTTGGTTTTGCCACAACCTGCCCCGGCCAGCACCAAACTGTGTTTTGCTTCTGTGGTCGCTGCTTGCTTTTGTTGGGGGTTTAATTCATCAATCAGGGTGGCTAAACTCATTTTCACTCATCATTTTGTGGATGTATGTAGTTTAACAGATCGCTTCCAGAATTATGGCTTTTCAGTTGTCCTGAAACTGTCTCCAATTTTATTTCCTGATTTGATATTAGCTAACGACAGGGCGTGCTGGATTACAGGAGAGAGAAATACTTTCACTCTGTCAAAAGATTTTTAACTATCTCAGCGACAGCTTTCCCCAAGTTCATTTCTGCATTATTTAAGGCTTCCTCTAAAGGACAATCTGGCGGATTAATCCCAACAATCTGGCTAAATCCTGACTCAAACAAATCCTCAACCCCTTCACCGACTAGACCCGCAAAAGCAATCACCGGTTTATTGAAGTATTTTGCAACCTGCGCCACACCAAATGGCGTTTTGCCAAATTTGGTTTGAAAATCAATTTTACCTTCCCCGGTAAACACATGATCTGCTTGCGCTATTTTCTCGTTGAGTTGAACCTGTTCAATCATCAGCTCTACACCTGATCGAATGGAAGCAGCAGTGAATGCCATTAAACCAAAACCCAATCCACCGGCAGCGCCCGCACCTGCCACATGACGATAATCACAGCCAATCTGCTGAGCAACCACATCGGCGAAATGACAGAGGTTTTGATCCAACTGCTTGACCATTTCAGGCGTTGCACCTTTTTGTGGTCCAAAGATTATCGATGCACCATTTGGTCCACACAGTGGATTGTTGACATCCGATGCAATAATTATTTCAGTATCTGCTAAACGTGGATCAAGTTCGGATAAATCCATTGATTTGACCAGATCTAAGTTTCCACCACAGACCTGAATTAATTCACCCGCATGATTTAGAAACCGCACACCCAGTGCCTGTGCCATGCCGGCACCACCATCATTGGTAACACTCCCACCCAGCCCAATGATGATTTTTTTCACACTCAAGTCCAATGCCTGTTTGATCATTTCTCCTGTGCCATAAGTTGAAGTGAGCATCGGATTACGCTGTGAAGGCTTCAATAAATGAATGCCATTGGCCTCGGCCATTTCAATCACGGCAGTTTGACCTGGATCAACCAAACCCCAATAGGTCTGAATACGTTGCTCAGGCAGTGGTCCGGTCACTTCACATGCAATACTTTGCCCCTTTAAACTTGAAATCAATGCATCGACCGTGCCTTCACCGCCATCAGCCATTGGCACATGAATGATATGGGCATCCGGAATGACGTTCTGAATACCGCGTTGCATGGCCTGACAAGCCTGCGCAGCAGACATGCTTTCTTTAAATGAGTCAGGAGCAAGTACAAAGGTGAGCGGCATGATGTAATCTTTTATCCACAAATGAAGTCTAAATTGTGGATAAATCCAGTACTATCCACAAGTCTTTATTTCCAGCCCAGTTCAATTGCAGTTATCTCATTAATCAAGGTTTGATTTAAAGATTCTGGCATTTTACTGGTAGTTTGAGACAGGGGAATATGCCCTGCCATCAGCTCCGCCTTGGATTGCGGAAATAAGGGTTGCTGATCTGGAAATGCATAACCCAGCGGATAAATCGGTTGCCCTGTCGCTAAATCGTATTTATCCGAAGCACCAAAGGCATGCAGCAATTCATGAACCAAGACAATTTTATTCTGTTCAGTCTGTTGCTTGGATGCAAATAGATTCACCGAACCAATCCGGCCTTTTTGCAAGGCGGTTGAATGCTTTAATTGCTTGGTCTGTACAGGATCGTAGTAATTTAAAAATAAAGTCACATTGGCTGAAGGATCTGAACTCTGTCGCTGTTTCCAGGCATAGAAACGGAATTTTAAACTCCATAAAACTGTATTGATGAGCGAAGCCTGCTCAGGGACTTTGGGCGGTAGAACTTTAAGCTCACGGCCTAAATTAAAATAAAAATAAGTCGGCTGTCCGCGATACTGCTGAGCTGCTTTTTCCAGATATTCCCTTGCTCCATTCAGGTCCTGAACTGACAGTTGCTGGATATATTTCTGTGTGGTTGGTAATCCATCAGCACTAATCGGATGCAGCAAAACAATAATCGGCTTTGACCAGTTCTGGTTTTGATCACGATAGGCATTGACTGCGACAATCAATAAGATGATTAATAAAATCAGAATCCGAATCTTTTTCCACATGGCCCCAAATCAACCTTGATTATTGTTTTTAAAATGAAGATACATCATAAATAAAAAATGCCGACTTTCGTCAGCATTTTTTTGAATCTTAGAGTTTAGGCTTCAACCCATTTTCCGTCCTGATAAACCAGAGACCATTTGGTTTGCTTGCCTTCTGCAGTTTCCGAACCAATATATTGTGACTGGTTCTTACGGCTAAATTTTACCAGAGTTGGATTCCCTTCCGGGTCCACATCAGGTGCCTGCAAGATAAACTGATACTTTGGATCAAGCTGGTCGGCAACAGAACGAATCTCGGCCACTTTCGGTGCACGGGTTTCACGCACTTTCGGGAACTTGCTTGCCGCCAGGAATAAACCGGCTGCACCGTCACGCAGTACAAAGAAATCGTCATGCTTGGCAGAACGTAAATGCTCCATCTTGATCGGATCCACACGTGGAGGCGCAGGCTGACCGCTCTTTAAGACTTTACGGGTATTGTCACAGCTGGTACAGGCAAAATACGGGCCAAAACGACCCGTCTTCAGCTGCATTTCACCATCACACTTGTCGCATGGGATACTCGGGCCATCATAGCCTTTAATTTTGAACTCGCCTTCTTCAAGTTCAAAACCACTACAGTCCGGGTTATTCCCACAGATATGCAGTTTACGGCCGCCATCAATCACATAGCTGTCCATGGCAGTTTCACAGATCGGACAACGCTTCTTCGACATCAGGTCAGCAGTTTCCGCAGCCTCATCATCAGATAATGCAGCCAGAGACTCCACTGGTGTCAGGTTCAAGGTTCCCTTACAACGCTCTTTCGGCGGCAAGTTATAGCCTGAACACCCCAGGAATACGCCTGTGGTTCCAGTACGAATCTGCATCGGACGGTCACATTCTTTACAGTGTACCGCATCCACTTCTACAGGCTGATTACGGCGCATACCGTTCTCACCCTGCGCAGTAGTCAAACGCTGCTTGAAATCGCCATAGAAGCTGTCTAACAGCTCTTTCCAGTTACGCTCACCATCTGCCACCTTATCCAGCTGACCTTCAAGATCTGCGGTAAAGGCATAGTTCATCAGATTACTAAAATTTTCATCCAGACGATCGGTGACGATTTCGCCCATCTTCTCGGCATAGAGACGACGGTTATCCAGTTTCACATAACCACGATCCTGAATGGTCGAGATAATCGCAGCATAGGTTGATGGACGGCCAATGCCTTTTTTCTCGAGTTCTTTGACCAATGAGGCTTCGGTAAAACGTGCCGGTGGTTTGGTGAAATGTTGAGATGGGTCAAGTTTCTCAAGTTTGAGGACTTCACCCACTTTGACCGCAGGCAATAAAATATCGTCATCGGCTTTATTGGCACCACGCACGCGGGTAAAGCCATCAAAGACCAGTGTCCGGCCTTTAGCTTTCAGTTCCACGCCATTGGCATCCACTAAAATGGTAGAAGACAGGTATTCCGCTGGTGTCATCTGACAGGCAACAAACTGGCGCCAGATCAAGTCATATAGACGCTGTGCATCACGCTCAACACCTACCAGACTGTCGCCTTTTAAGCCAACCATAGATGGACGAATGGCTTCATGCGCTTCTTGCGCACCGGCTTTATTGCCATAACGATTCGGCTTGGCAGGCAAATACTTCTCGCCAAACTCGGATTCGATATGGCCACGTACCATATTCACCGCATCATCACTCAAGAATGTCGAGTCGGTACGCATATAGGTAATGAAACCGGCTTCATACAGGCGCTGCGCCAGCATCATGGTTTTCTTCACAGAAAAACCGAGACGGGTACTGGCTGCCTGTTGTAGCGTTGAGGTGATATAGGGTGCACTTGGATTAACCTTGGTTGGCTTATCTTCACGTGCAGAAACCGTATAATCCGCATCTTTGATCAGGTTTAATAAGGCATCAGTTTCGTCTTTATTGCGTAACTTGAGCGTCTTGCCATTTTGCTTGACCGCTTCGAGACGAATATCATCTTTTTTCGATTTGGTATCGGCAAACACCTGCCAGTATTCTTCAGGAATGAAGGCACGAATTTCACGTTCACGCTCGACTACCAGCTTCACCGCAACCGACTGTACGCGACCTGCCGACAAACCACGGGCAATCTTTTCCCAAAGCAATGGCGAAATCATAAAGCCCACGACACGATCCAGGAAACGGCGTGCCTGCTGGGCATTGACTTTATTGGTATCCAGACGTGACGGATGCTTAAAGGCATCCTGAATCGCATTTTTGGTAATTTCGTTAAAGACCACACGCTGATAACGTGAATCATCACCACCGATGACTTCTTTTAAATGCCAGGCAATCGCTTCTCCTTCCCTGTCCATATCCGTTGCCAGATAGACTTCATCGACTTGCGATGCCAGTTTTTTCAGTTCGGCAACCACATGTTCTTTGCCAGGAAGGACTTCGTATTTGGCTTTCCAGTCATGTTCCGGATCGACACCCATGCGGTTAATCAACGCATTCTGTGATTTTTCAGCTTTTTCTGCATCCGTCAGTTTGGTACGTGTCGCCGGTTTTTTCTCTGTCGATTTTGCAGAACCGCCAGTCGGCAAGTCACGCACATGACCTACCGATGATTTTACGATGTAGTTCGGACCAAGGTACTTATTGATTGTTTTCGCTTTTGCAGGCGACTCCACAATCACTAGGGCACGCTTGCTTCCAGCGTCGGGAGACTTCGCTGTGCTGCTTTTTGATGTGGACCGAGGAGCGTTCGCCATAATTAACCGTTAATCCTGTTTATTTCTAAATTAAAGTTCAGCCAAAGCGTGTAACAGCGCTTTGATGTCGTCGAGTTGGGTCGCTCTTAAATCAGCTTCTTCATCCCAATACATGCCGACACAGTTGGCCTGCATATCAATAGCATAAATGCCTTTTAATGCAATGGGAAAATCTTTAAATTTCTCATCACCCTGCACGATTTCGAGTTTATTATCGACAACACGGGCGCGCATCAGGGGTAAACGCGCATCTGGCATCAGTACACTGTAGTACGCGACCATACTGGCACGACTTTCAGTCGCCTTGGGAATTTTGGTCCAGTCCGGTGCCACCACCAGACGTGGATGCAAACCCATTTTACGGGCTTTGTCACGCATCAGGCCCAAGGCTTTTTCTCGGGGGCTCACGCGCAACCCGAAAATCGACCCTATGACGAAAATGATGATGACCACCGTCACCCAGATTCCAGTGTTTTCCATAGTTCAACCTTTATGTTCTATTATTAGAGTTGCATAAGCACAATATAAAACGCAAGTTTGCACGATAAAATTAATTCAGGAACATTTCATGACTATATAAAATTTCGTGACCATTCCAGTAAATATAACCTTTCTCGATCAGCTCTTTCAGCAGCAAGCGAATGTCCGATTTTGGAAATAACTGTTCCAGTAAATCACGCAGCTCATAAATGTCTTTGGGTTTATCGCCCTGCAATTCACGCAGTTTACGCGCCACTTCCAGTTGTACCGGATCGATCCGGCCAAAGTTCTTGAACAGGTCTTGCTGTGCCGACTGGATTGGTGACTTGAGTATTTCAGATTCAACTGGAGCTTCATCTACCTTCATTTGGGAAATAACCTGATCCAGTTTAGGATTTTTAACCGGGCTTTGTTCATCCAGATTGAGTTGCAGCCATTGTTTCAGGACTTTTTTACGGAAACTGATCTGCTCATCATAGCGTTTGACAATTTTCAGGTTAATCAACATGCCGACCACATGCTGAGCTTTCACTGGCATCACTTGCAGAATATTCGCCACTGAATTTTTTAAGGTTTCAACCGTATTCGGTTTGCCACTCATTTTCCCTAACGCATCACAGTATTTTTTCACCAACTGCAAGGCGGGTTTGTTCTTGATGGCGTCCAGACTCGGAAGATGATTTTTAGGCTGATCTGTTGGAATGCTTGTCTCATCAGGCTGAATCTGAATCAGGTGACACGGAATATCAGAAGCCTGCAGCATCTGCTGCAACATCTCGCAGCTGTCCATCGCCGAGATCAATTCAACCTCGGTTTCTGGCTCCAGTAGCGCCATAAGCTGACCGACAATGACTGCATACTCATATTCTTTTTGTGGCGATTCAGGCGTGTCCAGCACCACCACCTGACCACTGCTAATCCAGCCGGCAAGCTCGGTTAAGTCCTCTAAGGAGAATTCAAATTTTCCAGCACAGCTAAACAGATATAAAGTCGAATAATGCGCCACAATCTCACGCATTAACTTGGCTGTAGGGAAATTATTTTCGAGGTCGATTAGAACAACTTTTGGGTGCATGGGACGCAATTCCGGAATGTACCTGAGAGCGGGTATTAGAGTAGGAAGTGAGTGAAAGGTCAAATAATTTTACGATTGAATGGGTGCAGGCCTGTTTCGGCAGAGGGCCAAACTGCTTTTTATGAAATACCTGCAAGAAATCTGTTTATAAGCCCGAATATTTGTTTTCAGCAGGAAAATTTCTTTGGCACTTGATCATCACGCTGCACTTGATTACTTTTATATGCGTGTTTAAGGCAATTTAAAAGCCCATTCAAAACAAAAATACTTCTCTTTTACCATCTTATCGATTGGCTCATTTTTATTTTTCAATAAAAAACCCTTAGATCAGCTAAGGGTCATTGTTGATTAAATCATTGGTTGCAAATTAATAATGTGGTGGGCGATCTGCAACCGGATCAAATTCTGCAATGCCTTCAGACAGATCGGAGGACTCAACACGTTGATATAACAGCGTCATTTGCTTTTTCAGATCAGCAATTTCCAGGGTCTGTTTAGCCACCTGATCATTCAACTGTTCAACTAAATCGTCTAAAAATGCAATTCGCACTTGCAAATCTTCAATGGGTGCGGAAAATGACGCCTGATCATTTAGATTTTGTTGTTTAGTCATTTAAAGTCCTCATTGGGGATTTCAGGAAACATTATGGCCTATATTACCCTTAGGGATGTCCAACTTGCGTTTGGTGGACCCGCCCTGCTCGACGGCGCGAATTTTAACTTGGAACGCGGCGAACGAGTGTGTTTGATTGGCCGTAATGGTGAGGGTAAGTCTACCTTACTTAAGCTGATTGAAGGAAGCTTACTGCCTGATAGCGGCGAAGTTTCATTACAAAACGGTATTACCATTTCCATGCTGGCGCAAGATGTACCGATGGATTCTGGTAAAGTGGCTGATATCGTGGCAGATGGCGCTGGTGAAGCATCAGAAGTTCTGCGTGCTTATCATGCTGCCAGTGAAGCCTGTGTACTAGGTGACATGGACGCCTGTGATCGTATGGGTAACCTGCAACACAAAATGGATCAGCTGGATGGCTGGGCGCTGGAAACCAAGGTCAATTCTATTTTAAGCAAAATGGGCCTTGACCCGGATGCAGATCTTGCCGATTTGTCCGGTGGTCGTAAACGTCGTGTCTTGCTGGCACGTGCTTTACTTACCCAGCCTGATGTACTGTTACTCGATGAACCGACGAACCATTTAGACGTTGAAAGTATCGAATGGCTGGAAAAATTCCTGCTCGATCAGAATAATTTAACCCTATTGTTCATTTCGCATGACCGTGCCTTTGTTGATAGCATTGCCACTCGTATTGTCGAGCTGGATCGCGGTCAGCTGCGCAGTTATGAAGGTAACTATTCACGTTATCTAGACCTGAAAGCCCAGCAAATGGAAGCTGAAGAAAAGCAAAATGCGCTCTTCGATAAAAAACTGGCTGAAGAAGAAGTCTGGATCCGTCAAGGCATTAAAGCCCGTCGTACCCGTAACGAAGGCCGTGTCCGCGCCCTGAAAGCATTGCGTGAAGAATCTAAAGCACGTCGTTCACAGCAAGGTAAAGTGACGATGGCGACTCAGGATGCCAACCGTTCCGGTAAACTGGTGTTTGAAATCGAGAACATGAGTGTGAAATTCGGTGACAATGCACCGATCATCAATAATTTTTCTGCACTGGTCCTCCGTGGCGACCGTATCGGTCTGGTCGGTGATAACGGTGTCGGTAAAACTACGCTGATTAAAGCCATTCTGGGCGAGCTAGAACATGGCGGTACGGTGAAGACCGGTACGCAGTTAGAAGTGGCCTATTTTGACCAGCTCCGTAATGCACTGGATCTGGAAAAATCTGTTAAAGATAACGTTTCCGAAGGTTCTGACCACGTCGATGTGAATGGCAACCGCCGTCATATCTATAGCTATTTACAAGATTTCCTGTTCTCGCCGGAGCGTGCACGTACCCCAGTCAAAGCTTTGTCTGGTGGTGAACGCAACCGTATCCTGCTGGCGAAACTGTTGCTGAAACCATCGAACCTGATTGTGATGGATGAGCCAACCAACGACCTGGATATGGTGACTTTAGAGTTACTGGAAGAGATGCTGGGTGGCTACAAAGGCACCCTGCTGTTGATCTCGCATGACCGTGCCTTTATGGACAACGTGGTAACATCCACTTGGGTCTTTGATGGTAAGGGCAATATTGACGAATATGTTGGCGGTTATCAGGATTATCTTGAACAACGTCCGGATCAAACCGTGGTTGACCAAAAAAGTGCCGTGAAAAAAGCCATGGCCAAAGCAGAAGCCGAGACTGCGCCGGCCGCTGCCAAAAAAGTTAAACTCAGTTATAAAGACCAACGTGCACTCGAGCAACTTCCTGCTGAAATGGAAGCACTGGAAAAAGAGCAGGCCGAGATCAACGCACAACTGGCTGATGGCTCTTTATTTGTGACTGATTCCGATAAAGCACTGAAACTGTCTAAACGCTTATCCGAAATTGATGAGCTGTTACTGGAAAAATTAGAGCGTTGGGAAGAACTGGACAACCTAAGTAACGGCTAAATATTCCCCGAGCTTTTACTAAAGCATCTGTATTCGTACAGATGCTTTTTTATTTCAATAATCTTCTCTGTTAGACTGCATTTAATCTTTTGGCCCTAAATTGTTTTATGAGTACTCAGCCTGCATATCAACCCGGTGAATTTCAATGGTCATTCCTGTTACCTCAATATTGGGGCAAATGGCTAGGCATTATTTTCCTGATGATTCTGGCGATCTTACCTTGGGCCATTCAGCATCGTCTGGCGTCCCTGCTGGGCCACCTTTCTTTTAAATACTTGAAATCACGCCGTGAAACCACGCTGCGTAATCTGGAAGTCTGCTTTCCCGAATGGTCTGAAAAGCAGGTACAGGACAATGCCCGTCAGGTATTTATCGATCAAATGCTGGGGGTGTTTGAGACGCTGAATGCCTGGTACAGTCCGAAATGGGTTCAGGGCCGCGTCAGTATTGAAGGCTTGGAACATATTCAGAAGGCACAAGCCGCAGGCCAAGGCATGCTGTTATTAGGCACGCATTCAACTTTGCTCGATGCGGGTGGTTATCTTTGCGCACAATATTTTGAACCGGATGTGGTCTATCGTCCGCAGAATAATCCACTTTTGGACATGCTGATTTACCGTTGTCGCGCCACAATTTATGCCAATCAGATTGACCATGATGATATGCGCGGTCTGGTACGTAACCTGAAAAATGGCCATGCGATCTGGTACAGCCCGGATCAGGATTATGGTTTAAAACAAGGCGTGATGGCACCTTTTTTTGGCGTGCCTGCGGCGACTGTAACCGCACATCGCCGTTTACTGAAAATGACCAAAGCGGCTGCAATTCCTTTATATTTCTACCGTCATGGCGATATTAACAATCCGCGCTACCATGTGCTCATTGAACCGGCACTGGAAAACTTCCCTAGTGAGAATGAAGTTGAAGATGCCACTCGCGTGAACCGGGTGATTGAGCAGCAGTTGCGCATCGCACCGACCCAATATATGTGGTTCCACCGCCGTTTTAAGACTCGCCCTGAAGGTTATAAATCAATTTACTAAATCGATTTGATCACGGAATTTGAAGGGCTATAGCTTAAAATCATGTTTAAGTAATTGAAATAATTTAACCCGAGCTCTACATCCTGTAAAACTCGGGTTAATGAGGTTGTGCTTTCACATATTATAATTCGTTCTGCTTTTTTGTGATTTCCCTTTCAGCATCATATCCATGATGTTTTCATTCAGCTTCGTCTTCCTTATGAGAATATCCTTTCTCGACTCCCTGTGCTGATAAACCTAGAATACCCAGATTCCCAACCCCTGCCCATTCGCAAGAAGCGTAAACTGTTGTAAGCAATATCGTACACTTTTCTTCTAAAAACCTATGAGATTTTGCCCCCTTCTTTATAAGCCAGGGCAACTTCATCAGTGACTATTTTTTCCTCTTTCTCTGCTTTCTGAATGCCCTCTTCAATGGCTTTTTGTGCTTCCTGCTCATCTTTATCAGTTTGTTCTAATTCTTCCTGAATATGCTCAAATACCCGACCGGTTTGCAAAACCAGAAAGACCGGAAAATGGTCAGAACCTACATGCGGTAAACGCTCCATGTGTACCAAGGCAAAATCGGTACTGTGAAAGACGTGATCCAGCGACCAGCGAAAAAAAGGATAATCTGCGTGAAAAGTATTCACATAATGACGCCCTACCCGCGGATCCAGCAGTCCACTAATGCGTTGAAACAGGCGTGTGGTACGTGACCAGGCCACGTCATTCAGATCGCCCATGACGATACAGCTTTCATCCAGATCTTTAATCTGATCACCGACAATCAGCAGTTCAGCATCACGCAAGGTAGAATCCTTGGCCTCGGTCGGACTGGGTGGTTTGGGATGCAGACAGTAGAGCTGTACCGGTTGTCCTGAGCGTAAAATCACCGTGGTATGAATGGAGGGAATTTCATCACTCAGAATAAATTTAACCTCAGTTTCACTCAGTTCGAGCTTGCTATATAGATGCATGCCATACAGATTATCCAAAGGCACAGGCACGCGATAAGGATAATCAGCTTCAATCACCGAGAGTGCATTTTGCCAGTTTTGATCGGTTTCCAGAGTCAAAACCAGATCTGGCTGATGAATCTGGATCTGCTCGATCAGTAAATGATATTTGGTATTGGTAGTAAGTACATTGGAAACGACCAGGGAAATCTGACGTTGCGGATCCAGCTGATCCTGCTTGACCTGCTTGACCTGTTTTTTCCAGATAAAGGTATAGGGCAATACCATTTTCAACTGATAGGCCAAAGCTGCCATCAGACCGATAAAAAGCAGCTGATTCAACCAGTTCCAGGGATGATCAACCAGGAGAAAAAGAATAAAGGCGATAAAGCCCAATACCAGAATTTGTAATCGTGGAAAATCCGTACCCCGAATCCACCATTCATCGCGTGGTATCAGTGACCAGAAACTTAACCAAATGACAATGATTGCCAGAATTTGGATAACCCATATCATAAACTGCGCTCTTAATTAAGTTATTATTTTTTCTAAAAGAAAAATGACGTTATCAATTTTGTATGTATCATAAAGCAGATATTTCTCTCAAGAATATTGATGTTTTGATTGTGTAGCTCTTGCAGTTGGGTCCCTTTTTGGTACACTCGAATCCCTTTTGATTTTTTAACGCACCGAGGCAAAGTGACATGAAAGTAGGTCTGGTCGGTTGGCGCGGGATGGTCGGTTCCGTCCTTATGCAACGTATGGTTGAAGAGAATGATTTTGCTCATTTTGAGCCATTCTATTTCTCTACCAGTAATGCAGGCGGTGAAGCGCCGGCATTTGGCGGTAAGACCGCCCCAGCACTTATGGATGCATCAGACATTAACAGTCTGAAGCAAATGGATGTCATTATTACCTGTCAAGGTGGCGACTATACCTCTGAAGTTTTCCCGAAATTGAAAGCTGAAGGCTGGAACGGTTACTGGATTGATGCAGCATCAACCTTACGTATGGATGATGAAGCCATCATCGTACTTGATCCGGTCAACATGCATGTGATCAAAGATGGTTTGGTTAAAGGCACCAAGACTTTTGTCGGTGGTAACTGTACAGTTTCCTTGATGCTGATGGGCTTGGGCGGTCTGTTCCAGAACAATCTGGTGGAATGGGCAACGTCAATGACCTATCAGGCCGCTTCAGGTGCAGGCGCGCAAAACATGCGTGAACTGATCAATGGTATGGGTTATTTATATAACAATACCAAAGAGTTGCTAGATGATCCGCGTTCTCCAATTCTGGATATCGACTCTAGAATTGCTGAATTACAACGTGGTGAAGGCTTCCCGTCTGCAAACTTTGGCGTTCCTTTGGCTGGTTCACTCATTCCTTATATCGACAAGCAACTGGAAAGCGGCCAGTCGAAAGAAGAATGGAAAGGTCAGGTTGAAACCAACAAGATTCTGGGCAACCAGCAGATCGTGCCAATTGATGGTCACTGCGTGCGTATTGGTGCCATGCGTTGTCACTCTCAGGCATTAACCCTGAAATTGAAAAAAGATGTACCTTTGGATGAAATCGAAGACATCATTGCACGTGCCAATGACTGGTCTAAAGTGGTTCCAAATACTCGTGAAGCATCCATGACTGATCTGACGCCTGTTGCTGTAACAGGTACTTTAAGCGTTCCAGTCGGCCGTCTGCGCAAGCTGAATATGGGTAAAGAATATCTGGGTGCGTTCACTGTAGGTGACCAGTTGCTTTGGGGTGCGGCCGAGCCGTTACGCCGTATGCTGCGTATTCTGATTGATTATAAAAATACCTAATATCCTTTGGATATAAAGCCAAAAGCCGATCTTTATTGATCGGCTTTTTTATGTAACTATTGCGTAAGTATTTTACAAAAAACAAACATCCCGTTAATCTATAATTTTCGCTATGCGATAATGACTGAGCTCACGATTAAGATGACTGTATATAACAAATTAAAGCTTGCCATTTTAGCCATTGTCGCTTCACAAAACATTTATGCGATTAATGTAGATCCGGTTCAGATTCAGTCTGCCCCTGGGGAATTACTCTATGCAGAAATGACTTTTCGGCAGTCTAATATCAATTTGCCGATTGAAGTCAGTCTGGCTTCACCTGAAGATTTAATGTCAATTGGTGCATCGCATCAGCCGCCTGGTCATCTAAACTTTTTTACTCGGCGTAGCAATAATGGCACCGGGGTCATTACTATTACTTCTTCTCGACCAATGACAGAGCGCGAGCTGAATATTATTGTCAAAATCAAGGAAGGCAATGCCGCACGGCTGCAACATATTCGTACGCCCTTACAAGCTAAAACCGATTTATTAAAAGCCAGTCTCAAACAGAATGAACGCCCGCTTGTACCAGTTGTCGTCGTCAGTGAAAAAGATATTGCACTCAACTTACCCGTAAGTAGCCATTACAGTACAGCAGCTTCCACAGCCTTAAATAAGCCACCGGTTTTAGAAAAGCCGTTGGCATTGCAACGCACAGCACCACCTGCATTATCGAACACCTCCATTCCTAAAACCGCATTTGCGCCAGCTGGAATGACATCAAGTCCAGCGATTCAGGCTCAAGCGATTGCGCCTGTATTGAAAAGCGAGGCTGTAACTCCACCCGATACTCAAGCCCCAGTTAAAACTGCAGCGGCGCTTTCAGATTCAGTAAGGACCTCACAAGCAACTCTTGCATCGCCGGCTCCTGCAGCAGCCTCGACTACAAACAAACCAACCAGTACGATACCAGCAAATCAAAGTGCATCAGCACCAAATAAAGCAAATATGCAGAAAGCTGTAGAGTCCCATTCTGATCATCAAACTGCTTCCAGTGATCCATTGGTGAAAAAATTTGCTGAGGAACAAGCCAGAAAATCAACTGGATCAACTAATCCGGTGAAAACTCCAGCTCCAGTTACTACAAAAGCTTCACCAGTCAAAGCAACTCCGAATCAGACTCAACCTACTTATGTAGTTCAATCCAATGAGTCACTGTGGGGAATTGCCTCACGAATTGCTCAACAGCAGCAGCGCCCGGTCAATGAAGTCATGCAACAAATTAAAAAAGACAATGAGCATGCTTTTATTGGAGGAAATGCCAATCGTCTACGTAAAGGTGCTGCATTGAACTTAAATACGACTCATCCTACACCTGCGCCTATTAAAGTCACTGCGGCAAAGCAAACCGAGCTACCGTCTAAGCCTACTGGCAAGACTAAATACCGCCTGAATCAGGCAGAAATGAGCCTAGTGGCTGAGAACCAGCGCGATTCCGGGCAAGTTTCTGCAAACCAGAACACAGAACGCAATCAAACATCAAAGGAATTGTCATTAAAAGTTATGACAGCCCGAGAAAAAACCGTTAAATTACAGAGAAACGTAACTGAATTAGAATTGGCACTCAATCAGAAGGATCACAGAATTCAGTTATTAAATGCGCGTCTGGCCCAGCTACAACAACAGCTCAAAGCCCAACAAGCAGATAAGAAGCCAATTAATTAAAAAGTTACACATGACGATTTATTGGGATAGGCGAACTTAAACTACTCTATCCCCAAGGGGTAAAACATGCTGATTTATGTGATTCCATTAGTGATATTGATCATCGTATTAATTGTCTTTAAAAAACGACAAGATGCTCAAGAATCAGATAAAGCAAAAACTAAAACGGTAAAAGCGAAAAAACCTGGCTCTGCTTCAAAAGCTGCTCCACAAAGAACCAAAGTAGTGGAGCCAGTCGGGGTCACAAAAAAATCAGCAACACCATTATCGGCAGAAACACGCAAGAAAATTGAAGGCCTAATTCAGGAACGTAATTTTTTTGCCGCCGAAGCGCAGATTAATCAGGCGCTGAATCGTGACAATTCCCAACACGAACTTTATCTGTTGCTGTTAGATATTCATATCTTGCAGAAAGATGATTTTGCGATTACGCAACTCATTAATCATATTCGTGCACTCAACATTGACGATGTACTCAGCCCAGCTGAAGAAAAGAGAACGGCTTACGAAAAAACAAAAGCTACAGAATCGACTCAGACTGCTACACCTGCCACGCCCGTATCCAATAACACCGCCTTTGATGCCTTAAATCAAGCTACGCTGCCTGCGGATACTAAAACGGAATTGGCATTCGAGCAATTACAACAGGAAATCGCTCCAGCGAAAGAAGAACCATCACCTCTTGAGTTTAACTTTACGCCTAGTTCTGCACCTGCTGCACCAGTCACAACGAAGACTGAGCCTGTCGAGAATAAGAGTTTAGATTTTAATACCGCACCTAGTATTCCTCAGGCTGAACCGACTGAAACACCAGCTAAAAACAGTAATGAAATTCAATTTGACTTCGATTCTTTTAAAGTAGAGACCACTACAACTGAAGTTTCACCCTCTGCAGCTCGTGACACTCTAGAGCCAAATTTTGAAAAGAAAATAAGCGGCAATGAAATTGCTGACTTTGATCTCAAGTTAGAAAGTAACCATCCACAAACAGCTGCTGCCACTGAAGAAATCAAACCTCTAGATTTTTCTTTCTCGCTTGACACGCCAGTACCAGCAGCTGAGAAAACTGCAGTGCCAGCGACTGAGTTTGACCTGTCTAGCTTGACAGCTGCAGCACCTGTGGCAGAACCAGCGTCACAAACCAATCTATCAGGCATGGATTTCAAATTAGATCATTTAGAAACCACGCCAGAAGCGCCTGCTGCGACAGCGATGAGTTTCGATCTTCCTGCTACACCAGCTCAGGCAACGATAGATCAGCATGATCCGCTGGTGCAATCTTTCCCGGAATTACTGGATGTTAATGAAGCAGGTCTCAACCTGGATCTTGCGCAGCAATATATTCAACTCGGTGCCTATGCCGCTGCCCGTGAAGTCATTGCGGAGCGAGAAGCTGAATATACTCCTGAGCAACAACAACGCGCCGAGCAATTACTGAATCAAATCGCATCTTGATGCATTTCGATTTACACTAAAGCAGTCAATAATTGGCTGCTTTTTTTATGATAAAAAATATTGCATTAATTTATATGGGCGGCACATTCGGCTGCGTGGGGGATCCTCTCGCACCGATGCCTGCTGATTTATTTATTCCAAAGCTCGAACAGATACTTGCAGAGCAGTATTTTGTAGAATGCCACCATGCACCCGCCATTAAGGACAGTAGTGCCTGCACAGCAACCGACTGGTTGCAACTGGTACAGTTTATTCAGCAATTGCAATCGCGGCAAATCCAGCATTTTGTGATTATTCACGGTACAGATACGCTGAGTTATGCCAGTGCAGTACTGGCACATTTTATTGGAAACTCGGCGCATGTGGTGCTGACCGGTAGCCAATATCCGTTGCTGAATGCTCAAGGCAATGAACAGCGTGAATTTAGTGATGCCCTGGATAACCTGAAATTTGCACTAGATTCCATCAGCGAATGTAGCGCTGGAGTCTATCTGGCATTCCATCATCAGCTGCTACATGCGCAAACTGCACTGAAACAGCATACTACCGAGTTAAATGCCTTTGCAGGTCTTGAAGCCAATATCGCAATCCAAACCAGTCAAGCGTGTTATCAGATCGAAGCTAAAGATATTGTGAAAGCGGCTAAATTCAACTGTATGAGCATCATGATGCAGCCGGTTGATCTGACCCAGCAGCTGAATAACCTGAACAACCTCTTGGCTCGACCACCGCATTTTTTATTTCTGCAAGGTTTTGGCACTGGCAACCTGGCGGTCAATGACGCCATGATTGCGCTCATTGATCAACTCTATGAGCAGGGCTGTATTTGCGTCTTAACCACCCAAGTGCCTTTTGGTGCGACGGATCAGCGCTATGCCATTGCCGAATGGGTGAATCACTGCAAAATTTTGCTGAATGAAAGTTATGGACATGCGGATCTGTATGCAAAAGCCCTGAAAATGTATTTACAATACGACACTGTAGAGCAATGGCATCGTCATTGGTACGATCAATAAGGTTTTGAGGTCATTATGCAGCGTTTTGCGGTGGGAATTGAGTTTTGTGGGATGCATTATCGGGGATGGCAGACTCAACAGCCGGGAGTTGCAAGCGTACAGGAAACCATTGAAAAGGTCCTGAGCAAAGTTGCCGATCAACCGATTAGCCTGCATGGTGCCGGCCGCACGGATGCCGGGGTACATGCGACCAATATGGTGGCGCATTTTGATACGGATGCCGTGCGTTCTGAACGTGGCTGGCTAATGGGCTGCAATAGCCAACTCCCTAAAGACATCTCGATTCAGTGGATCAAAGAAATGGATCACAGCTTCCATGCCCGTTTTAAGGCACAGGCGCGCCGCTACCGATATGTGGTCTATAACCACCCTGTGCGCCCGGCATTGCTGCATAAACAGGTCACCCATGTCTATGCACCGCTTGATGTTGAACAGATGATATACGCCGCGAAAAAGTTTGAAGGCACGCATAACTTTGAAAGCTTCCGCGCCGCAGCCTGTCAGTCCAATCAGCCCGTTCGTCATGTCAGCCATTGCCGCTTGATTCAGCATGGTCAGTATCTGGTACTGGATATTCAGGCCGATGGCTTTCTGCACCATATGGTGCGCAATATCATGGGATGTTTATTGGAAATTGGTCAGGGCATGTATGCTGCCGATCATATTGATAATATTTTCGCGGCAGAAGACCGTAAAGCTGCTGGTGTGACTGCGCCAGCAGATGGTTTGTATTTTATTCATGCTGATTATCCGGCGCAGTTTGAATTACCTGAATTACCCTTAGGTCCGCACTGGCTGAATATGCCGGAATAGTTTTTAAATTTTTTAGAATATTTACCTCCCCTAACCCCTCCTAAAAGGAGGGGAATTCCCACTGCTGTCCCATAGTTTGATTTAAATAAAAAACCTGAGTCCAAATCGTTAAAATATGAGTGCAAACAAACACTTTAACGACCAGGATTCAGGTTTTGTCACATCAGAATACCGTATTTCATCAGCTTATTAAACCCGTCGTGCGACAGGATTTTGAGCAACTTGCTAAAGTACACCATGTTGGACAGAAATTTAGAGCGGCTTCCCGGTGGGATCAGTTTATTGCCATATTGATGTCTCAATTCTCTTGTAGGCAAAGTCTGAGAGATATTCAATCCAATTTGGAGTGCCAACAGGAAAAGCTAAGTCATCTCGGAGCAAAATCTATTCCCCGAAGCACGCTGGCACGAATCAATGAGCAGCAGCCTGCTGCCTTGTATCAACAGCTATTTTACAAGTTGCTTAAATACTATGAACACTCGAAAGTAGCTCATAAATTTCGCTTTAAGAATCCCTTGTATTCCTTGGATGCCAGTCATATTGACCTGTCGCTTTCCTTATGTGAATGGGCCAAAGTTCACGACTCAAAAGCCAGCATGAAACTCAGCATAGGATTGAATCACAGCAATGATATTCCTGAGTTTGTTGCAGTTGAAAATGGCAAAGAAAATGACATGGTACAAGGCCGCAAATTCCAGTTTCCTGCTGGCAGCATTGTAGTTTTTGATAAAGGCTATGTCGATTACCAATGGTATGCAAATCTGACTGCTCAAAACATTGGATTTGTCACACGTTTTAGGCCTAAATCTGTGTATCAGGTGATCCAGCAACATCCAGTGCTTGAATCCAAAGGTATTCTAAAAGATGAAACCATTCAGCTGAATAGCGCACATGCCCTAAAAAGAAAAGCCCCAGTGTTAAGAAGAATTGAATATAGAGATCAGCAAAGTGGCAAGCACTTTAGCTTTCTCAGCAATAACTTTCATTTAGCCGCCTCCACCATTGCGGCGATTTATAAAGATCGTTGGAAAGTTGAGCTGTTCTTTAAGGCGATTAAGCAGAATCTCAAATTAAAAGCGTTTCTAGGCCGCAGCAGGAACGCAATTCAGACACAAATCTGGATTGCGATGATCGCCTATTTATTGGTGAGTTTCGCTCAACATTTAGGGAAAACAGGTTGGACAGTTCAACGTTTACTCAGAATAATTCAAGTGAATTTGTTTGAAAGAAGAACTTTAAAAGCTTTATTTTCACCCGATAAAATACCCATAAAACAAGAGGAAGCTCAAATGAGCTTCCTCTTGTGAAAAATTGTGGGACAGCAATGGGGGAATTCCTCCCTTTTTTAAAGAGAGGTTAGGAGGGATTTTTAACGCTGCTTCCGCTTCCGATATTCCACTGGCGTTTCATTGGTCCAGCGTTTAAAGGCACGATAGAAGGTACTTGGCTCGGAAAAACCGGTCAGATAGACAATCCGCTCGACGCTCTCATTGGTACTCGCCAGCAAACGCTTGGCCAGACGACAACGATAATCCGAGAGAATCTGCTGAAAACTGGTATGTGCCTCACTCAGTTGCGTTCTCAAACGGCGTGGCGTGATATTCAGTTGTGCTGCTACAGTTTCCAGTGTGGTTTCACCACTCTCCAAAGTAGAGCCGATCGCACGACGGACTTCACCGACCAGATCATATCTTGCCAGTTCCTGTAGCTTTTCAATGGCCAGTTGCTCATGCAGCTGCAACAGCTCAGGTTCAGCCTGCCACAGCGGATATTCCAGGATAGTCGGATCGAAATACAAACGAGTTTCTTTCTGACCTAGACTGACCGGACACTCATAAACCCGGAAGTATTCATCATCAGGTGCCCCTTTATAAAAATTAAAATCGATATAAATCGGCTCAAAACGCCCTTCGGTAATAAATTTAAAGAAACGCAGTACACCTGACATAGCACATTCAGTAAAATGACGATTGACCAGACTCTCAGCAAAAGGCTGTTCACCATTGGTTAAATAGCAGCGATCATCTTCAATCACTAATTTGGCAGCAAAGGCATCGCTGATCAGTCGCTGATAAGCCAAAGCACGTTTCAGTCCCTCACCAAAATTTTCAGATGAAACAAACAGGTGTTCAATGACCTGACCACGATAAAGTGGCAGGTGCTCACCCAGATGCAATCCAATGTCCGGGTCCTTGCTGACTTCCTCTGCCGCCACCCAAAAGGCATATTGGGCACTCAGCGGGGTACGGTCATTGGCTTCCACCTGATTTAAAGCCACTCCTGCTTTGGTCAAAAGTTCTTCTGTTGGCAACCCCGCACGACGAATCGCCTGATAGCCTAAACGCAATACGACTGATGCATCCGTTAGCTGACTCACTCAAAAGCCTTCCTTGTATGTACTTCATTTATACTTAAAAAGATTAATTTTAGATTAACTGTGATTGACCAAACTGACAACAGAAACAGGTGTCTTTTTAGTTAAAAAAATTATCGTGACAGTTCGCCTATTTTACTGGCAGATGATCAGTCTAACGCCCGTTTCGTCTTGTATTTTGCAAAAAAATTGACTATAATTTGCGCCTTTCCAATTTATTCATTCAGGTAGGCTATGGCCAATAAAGAGGAACTCATCGAGTTCGAAGGCGTTGTCACCGAGACGCTTCCTAATACTATGTTCCGTGTACGTTTAGAGAACGGTCACGAAGTGATTGCCCACATCTCTGGTAAAATGCGTAAACACTATATCCGTATTTTGACTGGCGACAGTGTGAAGGTTGAAATGACACCTTATGATTTGACTAAAGGTCGTATCACATATCGTGCACGCTAAGTTTTAGCGCAAGCAAAAGCCACTTTTAGTGGCTTTTTTATTACTTGAATTATTTATCAATCAATAAAATAATTTGACACAGGCCTATAAATTCACAACTATTCATTGAATTAAAACAACACGTATAAAAACAATGAATATGAAATGCTTACCCCTACTTTCCAGCTTGTTTCTCGTTGCGTGCGCTACCGGCGGCAATCAGCATCTGCATCAGTCTCTACAACCTTATGTGGGTCAAACTGCAGCACAGGTTCGTAGCCAGCTTGATCTTCGCGCAACGGGATTCAAGACCTCCCAGCAACCGATTCAAACCGCAGAATCTCTCAGCTACACTATTTTTCGGGATATGAATATTCCGATGGCCACGCCGAATATTAGTCAGAGTATCTCGATCGGTGCACCAATGCCGATGCCCTCAAATGGTGGTTATAACATTGAGATGAAATGCCAAATCTGGTTTGACCTAAAAAATGAAATTGTTCAAGCCATCCGCTATACCGGTAGAGCTTGCTAAGCTGTACTCATCGAGTTCAAAGCCTGTATCTAATTAAATCAGGGATCAGCCTCACCACGCTAAACTTCTACCGTGTATCAAATCACAACAGTATTTTTGCATGGAATGCGCTTACACTCATTTTATTTGGTGTGAGGACAACTCATGAAGTTCACACTGATTTTAGCATGCTGCACAGCCTTGGGTTTGCTTAGTGCATGCACCACCACCTCCTCAACGACTGCACAGCGTGATGCCTATTTACAACAGTTCATTGGGCAAAGCAGCCAACTGATCGATCAAACTTTGGATCTAAAACGTTTAGGTTACCAGCAGATCAGTGGGCCTGAACGCAGCGCCAAGCAATTAAGCTATGTGGTACAACGCCCCATTACCATTCCTTTGCCTGTAGCGCAGTTTCCTGCCACAGGGACAGGCACTGTACCGATTCCTGTCTCAGTAAGTCCTGCCGGCGGCTACGACGTCAAATTGCAATGTAAAATCACCTTCTTACTCAAAGATAATATTGCGACCGCGGTACGCACCACAGGCCGAACCTGTTAAGGGGTTTAAGCTTTGGAATTTCTATTATAAAAAAACGCAGCTCAAGGCTGCGTTTTTTTGAATCAAAACAGGCTTAGTTCAATGCAGCAACGACTGCTTGACCCATTTCAACCGTACCGACTTTTTGCATGCCTTCAGACATGATATCTGCCGTACGCAAGCCTTGATCCAAGACCTGACCTACTGCATCTTCAATCGCTTTAGCAGCCGCTTCTTCACGGAAGGTATAACGCAACATCATCGCCACCGAAAGAATCGTCGCTAATGGATTTGCCAGGTTTTGACCGGCGATATCTGGTGCAGAACCATGACAAGGCTCATACATGCCCTTGCCATTTTCATCCAGAGATGCCGATGGCAACATGCCGATTGAACCGGTCAACATCGCAGCTTCATCAGACAGGATATCACCGAACAGATTCGAGGTGACAATCACGTCAAACTGCTTTGGCGCACGCACCAGTTGCATTGCGGCATTGTCGACATACATATGCGATAAATTAATTTCAGGGTATTCGGCATCTTTCAGCGCAGTCACTGTCTGTTTCCACAGTTCAGTTACTTCAAGCACGTTGGCTTTATCCACTGAACATACTTTACCACCGCGCAAGTTGGCCATTTCAAAAGCGACTTTGGCGATACGCTTGATTTCAGATTCTGAATAAACGTCAGTGTTATAGCCTTGTTTCTCGCCATTTTCCAGTTCACGGATACCGCGTGGCTGACCGAAGTAAATACCACCGGTCAATTCACGCACAATCAGAATATCCAGACCTGCTACGATTTCAGGCTTTAAACTTGAAGCATCAGCCAATTGCGGATAAAGAATGGCTGGACGCAAGTTAGCAAACAGGTTCAGTTCACTACGCAATTTCAATAAACCACGTTCCGGACGAATTGAGCGCTCAATCGTATCCCATTTTGGACCGCCCACGGCACCGAGTAAAATCGCATCAGCTTTTTTAGCCTGTTCAGAGGTCACTTCAGGATACGGTGAACCATGTGCATCAATGGCTGCACCACCGAGTAAGCCCTGTTCCCATGTCAAATCGAGATTAAATTTTTCATTTACGCGTGTGAGTACTTGCTCTGCGGCTTTTACAATTTCAGGGCCGATGCCGTCACCAGCTAAAATCAAAATTTGTTTAGACATGAGATTTTCCGTTTAAAACGTCAGATTCAGACCTGACAGAGGTTAAATTTTCTTTTCTACAAACTCTGCAATCCCGGTGACTGCATTATAGGGTTTGCAAAAACGACGAATGGTTTTTTGCTCTTGTACCAGATCTACGCAAAGCGGATCCGGCGCCGAAGAATTTAATAAACTGCTGCTACGCGCACTACGGTCACGAAACATTTTTAAGCTATAGCGGTTATTGGCCTGAAAACGATGGAATACATGTAAAGTTTCCGCTTTATCCTTACTGATCGGATAAAAACGCACGACCAGTTCATGCTGTCCTGCCGGCACAGATAAATAAATCGGATTGGCCTGATTTAAATTTTTGGCCTGCAAGCGCACCAGTTTCTGCTTCAGCGCCTCATCACTGATGCGGCCATTGTCGGCGTTGACAATAATGGTCTGATTGAAGCGTTCGAACTGGCAATCTGGCGTCCCTGTACAGTAGATCAGGGCATTGCTTTTGCTCTCAGTATTTTCTTTGGCATGTTTGAGTTTCATCGTGTCGATGCTTTGACATGCAGTCAACAGCACCGATACTGAACTTAAAGCAAGCCACTGTTTCCAATAATTCGCCATAATGTCTGTCTTACCTAATCAAAAAACTCAATAATCTTCCGATATTAGCAAGGGCATCGCAGTCATGCCATGACAATTTTTACTGATTTATCCATGAATTTCGGCAAATACCCAAGGACGCGATTGTTTGGTTTTTTCTTCATAGGCACGAATATCATCCGCCACCTGCAAAGTTAAGCCAATATCATCCAGACCATTTAACAGGCAATGCTTGCGAAATGGATCGACTTCAAACTTAAAGCTTTCACCCGTAGGGGTACGAACTTCTTGTGCTTGCAAGTCAATGGTCAGTTGATAACCTTCATCTTCCGCACATTCCTTAAATAACTGCTCAACAATATCTTCAGCCAAAATCACAGGCAACATACCGTTTTTAAAACAGTTATTAAAGAAAATATCAGCAAAGCTTGGCGCAATCACGGTACGCAAACCATATTCGCTCAAGGCCCACGGCGCATGTTCACGGCTAGAACCACAACCAAAGTTGGCACGTGAAATTAAAATAGATGCGCCCTGATAACGTGGCTGGTTCAAGACAAAGTCCGGATTGATCGGACGAACTGAATTGTCCTGACCTGGATAACCTTCATCCAAGTAACGCAATTCATCAAATAAATTTTCACCAAAACCGGTACGTTTGATCGATTTCAAAAACTGTTTTGGAATAATTAAATCGGTATCGACATTGGCACGGTCTAAAGGTGCAACGATACCTTGTTCAACGGTATAAGCTTTCATATTTATTTCCCAACGAATTCGTAACCTCTCCCTACCCCTCTCCTACAAAGAGAGGGAACTCCTTCTCCCTCTGGGAGAAGGTCGGGATGAGGGCTTAAACTAGAATGAACGAACATCAACAAAGTGACCAGCAATTGCCGCTGCCGCTGCCATTGCGGGGCTCACCAAGTGGGTACGACCGCCATTGCCCTGACGACCTTCAAAGTTACGGTTCGATGTTGAAGCACAGTGCTCGCCTGGTTGCAATTTGTCAGCATTCATTGCCAAACACATAGAGCAGCCTGGTTCACGCCATTCAAAGCCCGCTTCGATCAGGATTTTATCTAAACCTTCCGCTTCAGCTTGTGCTTTCACCAAACCAGAACCTGGAACGACCATCGCCTGTTTAATGGTGGATGCCACCTTCTTGCCTTTCGCCACTTCAGCCGCTGCACGGATATCTTCAATACGTGAGTTGGTGCACGAACCGATAAAGACACGATCCAGCTGAATCTCAGCCAAGGCCTGACCGGCAGTTAAGCCCATATATTGATAAGCACGTGTCCAGTCATTGCGCTGTACGTCATCTTTCGCCTGTTCCAACGTTGGAACTGCTTGAGAGACTGGAATCACCATTTCAGGAGAAGTACCCCAAGATACTTGTGGCTCAATCTCTTCACCTTGCAAGACCACAACGGTATCGAAGTGCGCGCCTTCATCAGAATGCAAGGTATTCCAGTAAGCAATAGCTTGATCCCACTGCTCGCCTTTCGGTGCATATGGACGGTTTTTCACGTATTCAATAGTCTTGTCATCGACAGCAACCATCCCTACACGGGCACCGCCTTCGATCGC
Source organism: Acinetobacter sp. CIP 102136 (assembly GCF_000369685.1). GTDB lineage: Bacteria > Pseudomonadota > Gammaproteobacteria > Pseudomonadales > Moraxellaceae > Acinetobacter > Acinetobacter fasciculus. Next base: position 344,293 of record NZ_KB850141.1, on the reverse strand, counting down.
CATATTACATACCGTCATACGGCCTTCGATCGACATATCACGGAACACCTGACCACCGAATTCAATCGCGTGACCTGTACCACCTGCCGTACCAATCTTGCCGATAATCGCCAAGACCACATCTTTCGGTGTCACGCCCTGACCTAATTTTCCGTCAACGCGCACCAACATGTTTTTCATCTTCTTTTGAACCAGGCATTGGGTCGCCAATACATGTTCAACTTCTGATGTCCCGATCCCATGCGCCAAACAGCCAAAAGCACCGTGTGTTGCAGTATGCGAGTCACCACACACCACCGTCATGCCCGGTAAGGTCAAGCCTTGCTCCGGCCCGACCACATGCGCGATGCCCTGACGGATATCATTAATATCAAATTCAACAATATTAAAGGTCTTGCAGTTGTCATCCAAAGTTTGCACCTGGATGCGCGAGGTTTCATCTTCAATTCCGGCAACACCCTGCTCACGCTCTTTTTTCGAGGTCGGTACGTTATGATCCGGTGTGGCAATATTCGCGCTTAAACGCCATGGCTGGCGCCCGGCCAGTTGCAAACCTTCAAAGGCCTGTGGAGAAGTCACTTCATGTAATAAGTGACGGTCGATGTACAGTAAGGCAGAACCATCATCACGTTGCGTTACTAAATGGTCGTCCCACAATTTGTCATATAATGTTTTTGCTGTTTGGGTTGCGCCTGCCATGTCGATGTACTCCACTGGACTGGGTAAATTCTTTCTCTGATTTTGATTATATCGCTGCAATCACATAAATCTAATTTATCATTTTTATCAGTTAAAAAACTTTTTGGAATCTTTTAAAAGCTGAATCAAATCAGACTTTCACTTTATTTTCATCAATCTAATTTTCCGATTAATTTATTAAAAATATTCGTTTTTACAAATTAAATGAGAATTATTATTATTTCTTCATCGACAGAGATGATGATTTTGAGGAACTTCGACATGGCACATATTCAACGCTTTGTAGACAATAACCAGCGCATGTTTAAAAAGACTTTCAGCTACTACATTATGCATATTACCGTAGCGATGATTGTGGGTTATTTGGTGACTGGCAGTCTGACGATGGCGATTGCCTTGAGTTTATTAGAACCAACGGTACAGGCAGTGGCTTTCTTCTTCCATGAAAAAATCTGGGAGCGTAATAACCAACAGCAGAATGAGGACATTACCGTCTAAACTCTTCGGTCGAGGTTCCTGATAAAAGACTACCTTTATAGGTGGTCTTTTTTAGTTTTAAAAATGCCAAGGCTTTGAAAATGTATAGTAATTCAGCACTGCAACATAGATGAGCTAATTTTGCTTTGATTTATTCTTAAAATATAACAATAATATATTTACACATAAAAATTCTTTATAGGTGGTTAAGATGAATCTCGCAGCCTTTGAAGCCTTCGTAAAAGTCATGGAAACCGGTTCGATTTCTCTGGCCGCAGATCAGCTCTTCATTACCCAGCCTGCTGTCACCAAACGTATTCACAGTCTGGAAGAATACTTTGGGGTCAAGCTGTTTGAATCTGCCGGACGTGGTGTACAGGCCACCCACGCGGCGCACTCTCTGTTGCCTAAAGTGAAAAACTGGCTGAATGAACTCGGTGATATTCATTATACCTTGAGCCATGAACAGGGTCAGGTACAGGGCAAACTAAAAATTGGTACCAGTCATCATATTGGCCTGCATCATCTGCCGAGTCATTTGCGCCGTTATGTTCAGGAATATCCTGACGTGACTCTGGATGTGCATTTTGTCGATTCCGAGCAGGCGCATGAACAAGTGATTGCCGGCGATCTGGAACTGGCATTTTTAACCTTGCCGCCACGGGGTGATGCGCGTCTGAATTATGTGACTATTTGGAATGATCCTCTAGTCTTTGTGGTGGCACCGTTTCATCCGCTGGCGCAGCAAAAAAATCTGTGTCTGGAAGATTTGCTCGACTATCCAAGCCTGTTGCCCTCATCACAGACCTATACCTCGCAAATTACTTTGGCCGAATTTGAGAAACAGGGCATCAAACCGAAAGTCAGTATGAGTAACAATCCGCTGGAATCGATCCGGATGCTGGTATCGATTGGCTTAGGCTGGTCGGTACTGCCAAAAACTTTGGTCAATCATGACCTGCACCAGCTGGATATTAATCTGGAAATGAACCGTCGTTTGGGCATGGTCTGGCATCCCGGTCGTACTCAGTCCAAAGCAGCTCAGGCTCTGGTTCAGCTCATGCAGGGTGCCTCGCTGTCTATTTAAGCCGTTCCTGAACATGCTGCATCCAAAACGGTGCAGCATTTTGTTACCTAAATACACCCCATCTGGCGATATCTTTCGAGTATTTTTAAGACAATTCCATTCTTTTGCAGTGCAGAGGAATGCTTAAAACTATTCGATGGAGCCTGACGGATGCAGCTCGATTCTCCCTTAAAATCCCACTCTCAAGATAAAACCAATACAAGCAGCCTGTGGCTTTCGGCCAAACCGATGCTGCTGCCCACGCCGGCACTTGATTTTGCCGATGAACAGACTGCCCGGCACTGCCTGCGCGAATATTTCCTGAACACCTTTGACACCTATGAACAACTGTTTGAATGCCTCAAACATGAAGATGCATTTTTCATCAAGCCGATTACTTTACGTCATCCGCTAATTTTTTATTTTGCCCATACCGCCACTTTTTTTGTCAATAAACTGCTGCTCAGCAAGCTAATTAGCGAACGCGTAAATCCGCATTTTGAAAGTATCTTCGCGATCGGTGTAGACGAGATGAGCTGGGATGACCTGGATGAAGTGCACTATGACTGGCCCAGTGTGCAGGAAGTCCGTGATTATCGGCATCAGGTACGCGCCCTGATCCTGAACATCCTTGAACATGCTCCGCTAACTCTACCCTTAAACTGGCAAAACCCTTGGTGGACCATCATCATGGACATCGAACATGAACGGATCCATCTGGAAACTTCTTCTGTGCTGATCCGCCAGCATGCTTTGGAACATGTACGCCAGCATCCGCAATGGCGTGCCAATATTATTACCGGCATGGCCCCGGATAATATTTTGCTGGATGTGCCGGAAGGCAAAGTGCATTTACAGAAAGATTTTAACCATCCATTTTATGGCTGGGACAATGAATACGGCCGGCATGAAGCCGAGGTTGCAGCTTTTGCAGCCTCCAAATATCTGGTATCGAATCAGGAATTTCTGGCCTTTGTCGAAGCTGATGGCTATCAGACCGAACACTACTGGAGTGAAGAAGGTCTAGGCTGGCTGCAATTTTCACAAGCTGCTCATCCCTGTTTCTGGCGCAAAACTGAATTAGGCTGGTCACTGCGATTGATGCTAGAAGAAGTGCCGATGCCTTGGGACTGGCCGGTAGAAGTGAATTATCATGAAGCCAAGGCCTTTTGTCAGTGGAAATCCCAACTGCTGGGAAAAACCATTCGCTTGCCGACTGAAGATGAATGGTATCGCCTGTATGCAGTTTCCGATCTGGATTCAGATTTACCGAGCCCTGAACAGGCCAATATCGAGTTGAAATACGGCACCAGCTCCTGTCCGGTCGATCATTTCAAGCAGGGCGATTTTTATGATATTCAGGGCAATGTCTGGCAGTGGACTGAAACTCCGATCTATCCATTTCAGGGTTTTCAGGTGCATCCGCTTTATGATGATTTCAGTACACCAACCTTTGACGGTCGCCATAACCTGATGAAAGGTGGCTCCTGGATTTCGGCGGGCAATGAAGCTTTATATAGTTCCCGCTACGCCTTCAGACGGCATTTCTTTCAGCACGCTGGTTTTCGCTACGTCGCCTCTGATCAGGCACTGCAACATTTCCCTTCGAACTATGAAAGCGACCAGCTGGTCTCCCAATATCTGGAATTCCAGTACGGCCCCGAATATTTTGGTATCGCTAATTTTGCCAAAACACTGGTCGATCTGGCACAACCCTATTTTCAGCAAGTGCCATGTCATCGTGCCTTAGATATTGGCTGTGCTACCGGCCGCGCCAGCTTTGAACTGGCACACTATTTTGATCAGGTGACCGGTCTGGACTTCTCAGCACGTTTTATCCAGCAGGCAGTCTATTTGGCTCAAGGCAATAGGGTACGTTATCAGCTGCCGCTAGAAGGTGAATTAAGCGAAGAAAAAAGCTGTTCACTTGAAGATGTCGCTTTGGAACAGTTTGCGTCAAAAACGGAATTTTTTCAGGCCGATGCCTGCAACCTGAAAGCACATTTTAGCGACTATGATTTTATTCTGGCAGCGAACCTGATTGACCGGCTGCATCATCCGAAAGACTTTTTATTGCAGATTCATAAACGTATCAATATAGGTGGAATTTTAATGCTGAGTTCGCCCTATACCTGGCTGGAAGAACATACGGCGCGTAGCGAATGGCTGGGCGGTTTTCAGCAGGATGGGGAAAAGATCACGACTTTGGCTGGTATTTCCAACATTTTAACCCAGCACTTTGAATTGGTGGCCGAACCCCAAGATGTGCCTTTTGTGATTCGAGAAACGGCCAGAAAGTATCAACATACCCTGTCACAAGTCACGATCTGGAAACGGATTCGCTAAAGGTAAGGTCATAGTCTAAAAAGCCAATCATACGATTGGCTTTATATCTTATCCTTCACTGGTTGAATTTTCATGCAAGGATTCATTGAGTTGATCTACCACAATCGCCCATTCGCCATCAGAGGCTATTTTCTCGCTTAAAAATTGACGTTGTGCCTCTGACCAATACGGCGCATCCAGTAAAGTCAGATCTTTATGCAATTGATGCTCGTGAATAAATGTTTCAATACCTTCTGCACTGGCATCCAAGCCAAGCTGTTGGAACAGATGTGTCATACGTGGTCGAACGTGAGTCATATCTCATACCTCAGAATCTACTATTGTTATCATGTCCTGTTTTTCGAGCATAGCATGTCTGATTCAGCTGGACTGTGAAAAAACATTAATATTCAAATGAGGCAAATAAAAAGCACAACCGAAGTTGTACTTAATAATCACATCAATGAGTTCGGAGTGATTAGATCGACCAGTCCTGTATTTTCCAACCCTGTTCTTGGGCTAAAGTTTCCAAGCGATCATCCGGATTGACTGCAATCGCATGATCCGCATATTCCAGCAAGAAACGGTCATTAATAGAATCTGAATAAGCCCAAGACTCGGTTACGTCGCGGCCTTCCAGCCATTGTTCCAGACGCACCAGCTTGCCTTGCTGATAGCATGCGGTATTGATGACTTTACCAGTATATTTCCCATCAATGACTTCAGCATTGGTGGCAATAATTTCAGTAATTCCGAATTCACGAAAAATGGGTGCGGTAATAAAGTCTGAAGTTGCGGTAATCCCCACTAAGGCATGCCCTGCTTCACGGTGGCGCTCAATGGCTTTAAAACCTTCAGGACGCATTTGTGGACGAATGACTTTTTGCATGAACAGTTGATGTAATTCAGTCAAATAATGATTGTCATGTTTGGTCAGAAACTGGAACACAAATTCATTATAGGCATAAGGATCCAGCTGACCTTTTTTATAATCGTCATAGAACTTGTCATTCATGGCGCGATGCTGAACTGGATCGACCAGGCCCTCACTGACCAAAAACTCTCCCCAAGAATGATCCGAATCCGTGTTTAACAAGGTGTGATCGAGATCAAATAGCGCCAATTTCATGAAAATACTCGTTAAAACTGAAATTTAAGAAAAAAATTGTAAATCTATCTCCGCTAGTCGATAGAAATTCGTTAAGATCATAGCAATTTTAACATTTTTAAACTTTGCTTTTTTCGAGTTGGATAACGAAATAATGCTCCCCGATGGCAAAGGCATAAATTAAACAATTTTTAGGTAGCCAAATGATCGACTCTGAAGGTTTCCGACCGAATGTCGGGATCATTTTGGCAAACGATGCTGGACAGGTTTTATGGGCAAAACGCATTGGTCATAATGCATGGCAATTTCCACAAGGCGGAATCCAATATGGAGAAACCCCTGAGCAGGCACTCTATCGTGAGCTGAGAGAAGAAGTTGGCTTATTGCCCGAACACGTCCAGATAGTCGCGCAAACCAAAGGCTGGTTGCGCTATCGTTTGCCGCATCGATACATTCGTACGGACTCTGATCCGGTCTGTATCGGTCAAAAACAAAAGTGGTTTTTACTCAAACTCACGGCCCCCGTTCAGCATATTCAGTTGAATCTGTCTGATCCGCCCGAATTTGATCAATGGCAATGGGTCAGTTACTGGTACCCACTCGGTCAAGTCGTGAATTTCAAACGTGATGTTTACCGCAAAGCCCTGGTGGAGTTGTGTCAGCAACTACCCCAGCAAAAACCTTAAAAAATCGCATAAATAATGCAGATTTTTTACGCGGCTATTGTTATAAATAAACTTAATCACTGAAATTCTGAATAGACGGAGCAGACCTTATGTCGAATATGCAACTGGACACCTTGAGACGTATTGTTCAGGAGATCAATGCGTCCACCAGTTTGCATGAATCACTCGACATTATGGTCAAGCATGTGGCCGAGGCCATGCAGGTTGATGTCTGCTCGATCTATCTCCTCGATGAACGCAATCAGCGTTATCTGCTCATGGCGTCTAAAGGCCTGAATGCAGAATCTGTCGGCCATGTGTCTTTGCAGACCGGTGAGGGTCTGGTGGGCCTGGTTGGACAACGTGAAGAAATTGTCAATCTGGACAATGCCCCTAAACATGAGCGCTTCCTGTTTTTACCTGAAACCGGTGAGGAAATTTATAACTCCTTCCTCGGTGTGCCGGTGATGTACCGCCGTAAGGTCATGGGTGTACTGGTGGTTCAGAATAAAGAATCACAGGACTTTTCTGAAGCTGCTGAATCCTTTCTGGTCACACTCTGCGCGCAGCTTTCTGGCGTCATCGCCCATGCCCATGCCGTTGGCAATATCGATGTATTCCGTAAGCCGAGCAACCTGCCCGCCTATAAAACCTTTCAGGGAGTTTCTGGCTCCGGTGGCATTGCCTTAGGTCGTGCAGTGATTCTCTATCCGCCAGCAGATCTTGCCGCAGTCCCTGACCGTGAAGCAGATGACATCAGCGAAGAACTGCAGCTCTTAGATAACGCGCTAAATTCAGTCCGTGAAGAAATCCAGTCACTGGATGACAAAATGCAGGATGCGTTAATGGCCGAGGAACGCGCACTGTTTAGCGTGTTCTTGCGTATGCTGGATGAAAATGCCCTGCCTGCAGAAATCAAGGCTTTTATTCGTGAAGGTCACTGGGCACAAGGCGCCGTGCGAATTGTTATTGACAATCATGTGGCACAATTTTCCCAAATGGAAGATGATTATTTACGTGAGCGGGTAGCGGACTTAAAAGATCTGGGCCGCCGTATTCTGGCGCGCTTACAGGAAGCCGATGCCAGTCACCGTGAATTGACCGATGAAAGTATTCTGATTGGTGAGGAAATTTCGACGGCTGCACTGGTTGAACTACCTGTAGATAAAATTGCCGCGATTGTCACTACCGAAGGCGCCATGAACTCACATATGGTGATTGTGGCGCGTGCTCTTGGTATTCCGACCGTGGTCGGCGTGACCGAACTGCCGATCAACACCCTCGATGATGTAGAGATGATTGTCGATGCACATCAGGGCCGGGTCTTTATTAATCCCCCACGTCGCCTGCGCAGTCGCTATAAAGAAATTCAAAAAGAAGAAGAACAGCTTGCTAAAGATCTGCGCCAGTACGAAACCAAAGATGCGATTACCCCGGATGGCGTGGCGGTCAAACTCTACGTCAACACCGGCCTGATGATTGATGTGGTGCGTGGCGTGCAGCGTGGTGCCAAAGGTGTCGGTTTATACCGTTCTGAAATTCCGTTTATGTTGCGTGACCGCTTCCCGGGCGAGGAAGAACAACGTGCGATTTATCGTCAGCAGCTCAGTCACTTTGCCAATAAACCGGTGGTGATGCGAACGTTGGACATTGGTGCAGACAAAGACCTGCCGTATTTCTCGATTGAAGAAGAAAACTCGGCACTCGGCTGGCGTGGCATTCGTTTTACCCTGGATCATCCGGAAATTTTTTCTTCACAGATTCGCGCCATGCTCAAAGCCAGTATCGGACTGAATAACCTGCATATTCTGCTGCCGATGGTGACCAGTGTCAGCGAGGTCGAGGAAGCGCTCTATCTGCTGGAACGTGACCATGCGGCGATTCAAGAAGAAGAACAGGTCAAGGTAAATAAACCAAAACTCGGCATCATGGTGGAAGTGCCGAGTGTGCTTCATCAGATTGATGAATTTTCCGAACTGGTGGATTTCTTCTCGGTCGGCTCCAACGATCTGACCCAATATCTGTTGGCTGTGGATCGCAATAATCCACGGGTAGCCAATGTCTATTCACATTTACACCCTGCAGTACTGCGTGCCCTGACCCGTCTGGTGCAGGACTGTCATCGTAATGAAAAACCGGTCAGTATCTGCGGTGAAATGGCGGGCGATCCGCTGTCTGCAGTTTTGCTCATGGCCATGGGCTTTAATACCCTGTCGATGAGTTCCAGTAATATTTTGCGGGTACGTAAAACCATTTGTCATGTTCCGATGAGTGATGCACAAGAATTGCTGCAACATGTGTTAAAAATGGACAATCCGCTCATGGTAAAAAGCTGGTTAGAATATTATTTCAGAACCCATGGTTTAGGGGATATGGTGAAATCTGCATCACGTATGGTGAGTGCCTAATACGGGACTTTTTCCAGTCCCTCGACAGTGGTAGAGGTGGTTATGGAATTTCTGGTCATCCTGTTCATGATTGTTGCGGTGTTCTATGTGGTCATTCTTGCACCGGCCTTGGCTGCCCGCAAAGAAGCTCATAATTCCGGTTCATCTTATATACGCCCCGCCAGCAATCGAGCAATGAGCTATGCCGATCGGCCTAAAATGACTCCATTATTGGGCATTGAAATTTCGGCATCGCAACGGCGGCGTTTAGGCAGAGATGACCCCTCCGTCATTGCTGCCAGACTCTATCACCAACAAAAAGATCAATTTGCCAGTTTTCAGCAGGCCAGACCACAGCCTCATTCCCCTCACCACAAAGCACCAGTGCAAAGCAAACTCAATAAATTCTTTAATGACTTAATCGCGGATGAATCGACAACATCATCCCGGTATCCAAATCAATATTCGCAAACTCGTAACAACCGACCTGTCGCCCCGCTCTCTCCAGTTAAAACTAATCCTAAGCAGCCCCCACGTCGTCCCCAGCCACCTTACAGACCTTAAGCGGCCATTAAAAAAGGGCGATCTTCCATGGAATATCGCCCTTGTCTGTGCTTGTTGTAGCCACGTTTTGCATTTTTCTTTCGGTCTACAAAGACCTGGCTTTTGTTGACTTCATGCATGTGTTTTGCCACAAAATTGTGGATCACCACCTGCTCGGCTGTTTTTTTCTTGGCCATTTTACTCTCTATGTGATTTTGAGGAAGGAGTGAGATAATTATAGGGCCGACTGATTAATTTTCAAGCATATTTGCCAATGCTTTTTTAAAAATAAAGACCATCTGGATAGGATTTTCTGTATGCAAAAATGCGAGCTATAGCCAGAAAACACCCTTATTCCATTCATTATTTTTATGGGTTTCTTCAGACCAACAAAACTTAATTAAAAAACCATTTAAAATAAATCAGTTATAAAATTGTATTTTAAATGATACTTTTCACTTATTATTTTTATCCTTTGATAAAAACATATTATGGACTTAGATATTGTTATTTTCGTTTAATCCCATTCATTATTCGAGTTATTCAAAATATATAGAATTTGATATTGTCACAGAGTGGAAAACCCGTTACTTTTTAAGAGTAACCATTTAATTTTCAACATTTTAAACTTTATTAAATTTAAAAATATTTTTTGAGTGAGCTCACTCAATTATACCCTGAATTCCGTTTTGTGCTGTAACACCCTTTATTTAAAGATATTGTAAATATAGCGAAACCTGATCTGATTAGCATATATCTCAATATTTTATGAATACTAGGTAAACGACATAAGATGGCGAATTCAAACATGAGGTGCGACAGTTTGAAAAGTCTTATGATAATCAACAAGCTGAGCAAATTTCTCTAATGGTGTAAGCCAATCTAACGCTTTTCTAGGACGAGTATTCAGTGACATGGCAACTTGATTTAAATAATGCTGATCTGCCTGATTTAAATCAATCCCTTTAGGTAAATATTGCCTAATTAAACCATTCATATTTTCGCATGTGCCTTTTTGCCAGGGTGAATGTGGGTCACAGAAATATACATCTATGCCTAAATCTTCTTCAAGTATTTTATGTTCTGCCATCTCGCGTCCACGGTCATAGGTCAACGTTTTACGCAGTTCTGCAGGTAAATATTTCAGAGCTTCAGTTAAAGCCTTGCGCACTGATTCTGCCTTTGCATCAGGTAATGTTGCCAAGATACAGAGCCGTGTATTTCGTTCAATAAGTGTTGCTATCGAACTTTTATTGTCTTTACCTTTAATTAAATCAGCTTCCCAATGACCCGGTATTTTTCTTTCTTGAACTTCGGCTGGGCGCTCATGAATAGTTTTAATATCCTGTAATATAGAATCTTTTTTAGGTTCACCGTTAGCTTTTCGCTTTTTATTTTCATGACGCAGACAGGATAATAAGTCTTTTTTCAACTCACCCTTTGGTAATGCTCGTATCGTTGAATAAATCGTTGTATGGCTTACATTCATTGTTTGATCCAAATCAGGAAATGTCTTTAAACGCTTTGCTATTTGCTGAGGAGACCATAAACAACGGATCGCTTCAACAATAAATTTCCAGAGGATTGAATCGATTTTGAGTTTTCTGTGACCACGTCTACGTCTAGCGAAGGTGTTATCAGAAGCATATTGAGCTTGATAAACGTCATTGATGCTATTTCTTTTAAGCTCACGATAGATCGTACTAGGATGTCTTTTAATGAGTTCAGCAAATTTTCTGGCTGAAAAGCCTTCTTTTCTTGACTCAAGCATTAATGCAGTACGATCTTCAAAGTTAAGATGATGGTATGACAATTTTATATACTCCATAAACCCTTTAAATTAATTAGGTGGTTTATGTCGCACTTCAAGTTTTACTCTGCCGATATTCAAAACTTGGAGAGGAAAGATGAGCCAAGATTTTAAAAAATGCCCTGTCACCCACCTGACCACTGAAGCTGGTGCCCCTGTGGTCGACAACCAGAACAGTATGACGGCAGGTGCGCGTGGACCTTTACTTGCCCAGGATTTATGGCTGAATGAAAAACTGGCCAACTTTGTCCGCGAAGTGATTCCAGAGCGTCGTATGCATGCCAAAGGTTCAGGTGCTTTTGGTATCTTTACCGTGACCAATGATATTACCCAATATAGCCGCGCTAAAATTTTCTCTGAAGTCGGCAAAAAAACCGAAATGTTTGCCCGTTTCTCAACAGTGGCGGGTGAACGTGGTGCGGCCGATGCGGAACGCGATATTCGCGGTTTTGCCTTAAAATTCTATACTGAAGAAGGCAACTGGGATCTGGTCGGCAATAACACCCCGGTGTTTTTCCTGCGGGATGCGCGCAAGTTCCCTGACCTGAATAAAGCAGTCAAACGCGACCCGAAAACCAACAAGCGCAGCGCCACCAATAACTGGGATTTCTGGACACTGTTGCCTGAAGCTTTGCATCAAGTGACCATTGTCATGTCCGACCGCGGGATTCCGACCGGTTACCGTCATATGCATGGTTTTGGCAGTCACACCTTCAGTTTTATCAATGCCAAAAATGAACGCTTCTGGGTAAAATTCCATATGCGTACCCAGCAAGGCATCCAGAACCTGACCGATGCTGAAGCTGCAGACTTGATCGCCAAAGACCGTGAAAGCAGCCAGACCGACCTGTTTGATGCCATCGAACGTGGTGACTATCCAAAATGGAAAATGTACGTTCAGATCATGCCGGAACTGGAAGCCGAAACAGTGCCTTATCATCCATTTGACCTGACCAAAGTCTGGCCAAAGGGCGATTATCCACTGATTGAAGTCGGTGAATTCGAACTGAACCGCAATCCGGAAAACTATTTCCAGGATGTAGAACAAGCAGCCTTTGCACCAAGCAATCTTGTACCGGGTATCAGCTACTCACCGGACCGTATGTTACAGGCACGTTTAGTGAACTATGCCGACGCAGCGCGTTACCGTGTTGGCGTGAATCATTCACAGGTTCCAGTCAATGCTGCACGTTGTCCTGTACATTCGAACCGCCGTGATGGTCAAGGCCGCATGGATGGCAACTATGGTTCATTGCCACATTACGAGCCGAACAGTTTTAGCCAGTGGCAGGAACAACCGGAATTCAGAGAACCGCCACTGAAAATCACCGGTGATGCCGATTTCTGGGATTTCCGTGAAGATGACAATGATTACTTCAGCCAGCCACGCGCCCTGTTTAACCTGATGAATGACCAGCAGAAACAGGCTCTGTTTAATAACACGGCCGGAGCGATGGGTGATGCGCTAGATTTCATTAAATACCGTCACATCCGCAACTGTTACGCTTGCGATCCAGCTTATGGGCAAGGCGTTGCTAAGGCCTTAGGTATGACTGTAGCAGATGCCCAAGCAGCACGTGAAAGCGATCCAGCCAAAGGTTTGCCTAGCTTTCTCTAAGCCAGTTTAGACATGTATAGAAACCACCTTCGGGTGGTTTTTTATTGCAGCATCAAGCACTATAGAAACAAGCTGGCACAAAAAGAAATACAACAATGCATCCAAATATTGAAGACATCATTCAACAACACGACATTGTTTTATTTGATGCTGTTTGCGTAATCTGCAATGGCTGGACACGGTTTCTGATTAAATACGATAAAAAGATTCAGTTTAAACTGGTCTCTGCCCAATCGCCTTTAGGTACAGCACTGCTCGAACATTACCAGATGTCCACTGCACATTACAGCACGATGCTCGTCATCCAAGCTGGCACACTTTATACCGAATCCACTGCCCTGTTAAAAGTCATGCAGCATCTCGGTTTTCCGTTGAATTTAATGAGTACAGGCTATTTAGTGCCGCGTTTTATCCGCGACTTTCTGTATCGTGGCGTTGCTTTAAAGCGCTACCAACTATTTGGTAAAACTGATTATTGCCTGATTCCATCTAGCGAAAATAAACACCATTTTCTGGAAGAAGCTGTCCGTGTTGGCCATTCAACGCATCCCACAGGAACAGCAGGAAGTGCTTAAACAATGATCCGCTTGCCTTCCCGTATGCAGTAAAATGGATTAATCAACTTGGAAGAATGCTTGATGATCTCATGTAACTCATGTTCCGGTGCATCCCGGTCTTCATCCGTGAGCTGAAAAGTACGGTAATGAATCGCCAGTGAACATTTGGCCTGTAAGTCATGATGGGCATGAAAGGCATCTTCCGGATTCATATGGATCGCGCGCATCAGTTCACGCGGCTCATACGCTCCAATCGGGAGTAAGGCAATCCGCGGTGCACCCAGACGTTTACGGATTTCTTTAAAGTGCGAAGCGTAACCACTATCTCCGGCAAAGAAACAATGCTCCTTGCCATGTAATAAAGAAAAGCCTCCCCAAAGTGCGCAGTTCTGATCGCGCATGCCGCGCCCTGAGGCATGTTGGGCCGGCGTATAGACAATCCGGATCTCTTCAAAAAAGGCATTTTCCCACCAGTCCATTTCATGCACGGTATAATGTTCTGGCAAATACCAGGCATTACCCAGACCAGTATAAATCGGCATCTCAAAAGTGTTGTGCAGCCATTCCAGACTGGCCAGATCCATATGATCATAATGGTTATGGCTGAGCAGTACCGCATCAATCTGGGGTAACTCATCCAGAGCAATGCCAGCCGGAATGACCCGCTGCGGCCCTGTGGAAGCCGATGGACTGGCATATTCAGCCCAGACCGGGTCGGTCAGGAAATTATAGGGGCCGATCTGAATTAATGTGGTGGCGTGACCAATAAACCAGACTTGCCAGTCATCCAGAGCTGCATCTGGACGTTGCTGTGGCAATGCGCGCGGACGAGAAAAAAACTCGGCACGTTCCTCGTCAAGATTAACATTCCAGGTCTTGGATTTTCGGGTAATGAGCCATTTATATAAATCAAAGCGACCGCGCGATAGAGATGCATGCTCAAGATTACGAAACTGTTTTCCGTCGAAATGATCTGAATGCAGATACTCAAACACTGGCTTAGACCAGAGATGTTTCCAACTGGATTCCGTGATTAACTGGAATTTTTTAGTTTTGAGAAGATCTTGCATAAACATCCACTATTTATTATTCGCTATATGCAAGACAACAACCTCTTGAAATGGTCAAGCGGTGCATCTTTTAATGAGCATACAAACTAAAAACAGGCACACTGCAACATAATATGAAATCCGTCACAGAAAATCATGTATGTTTTTGTTATTTTTAGCAAAAAAATGGCATTTCATCGGCCTTATGGCTGGCTGAAGTCTTGGATTATCTAGAAAAATATTGCTCTTGTCCTTCTGTCTAAAAATACAAAATGATACTCAATATTTATAAGCCCATGCTGACAAAAGCATGTCTGCCCATTGATGATTTTATGATGAAATTCGCCATACCTCAGTATCATCACATCAATTGTGCGAGAAAGGCAAGTTGAGATCAAAATACCAACCTCAAGCGTTTTTTAGATCTTTATACACGACCTTGAGTTCGTTCCAGCCATACGGCCTTGGTTTGGGGTTTCACAAATAAAGCAATAATTTCCGGGTGCAGCTGTTTAATCTGCGCTTCGATCCGGTTGACACAGGCTTCAATTTCATCAGAAGTTAAATCATCTTTAAATTCCAGACTCAATGATGCAATGACTTGCTGAGCGCCCATCTGCTCAGTCAATACCCCATTGGCGCTGAAAACGGCCGCATCCTGTTGAGCAATGTTCAATACATCTTCACGCAGTTTTGGATCTGCCGTTTCACCCATTAACAAACCTTTGGTTTCACGTGCCAGAAACCAGGCAGAAACCGCCAGAACAATACCAATTAAAATCGATGCGGCACCGTCCAATTCAGGAATATTCAGTTGATGCGCCAGAAAGATACCGACCAGAGCAATCACCAAGCCGACCAGGGCGGCAGTATCTTCAAATAACACGGTAAAGGTCGTTGGATCTTTACTGTGTCGAAAGGCTTCAAAATATCCCAGATTTCCCTTTTGTTTACGAAAGGTTTTTAAAGCCACTGACCATGAAAATCCTTCAAAAAGAATCGCCAGACCCAGCACAATATAATTGATCAATGGATCCTGCATGACTTCAGGCTGAAGAATATGCTGTATCCCTTGATAGATGGACACAATCGCACCCAGGGCAAAAACCATCAGTGCCACAATAAAGGCCCAAAAATACAGTTCACGCCCATAACCAAAAGGATGTTTGGCATTTGCCGGTTTTTCTGATTTTTTCATGCCATATAACAGTAAAATTTCATTCAAGGTATCTACTACGGAATGAATTGCCTCACTGAACATGGCAGAACTATTGGTTATATAGGACGCAACAAATTTCACCAGCGCAATCGCCAGATTACCAAACAGGGCTGCATAAACTACGATTTTATTGGATTCAGACATCCTGACACTGTCCTAAATAAGCTTGTGCAAGCTTGAATGATTTATGTATCAAAATCTTAATCATTTATTTTTGAAAGTTGTTTTACAAATTGTTGCTTAGTCGTGATCTCTCACGTTGTTGAATCACTTTACTCTCCACTAAAATAATAAAAGGGCTTTCGCCCTTTTGGTTTTTACAGTTTTAATGCTTGGAAAAATACTGCTCGCGCCACTCTTTCCAGAAATACATGATGATCCCGAAAATCACCACAGCAATTCCCGCAAAAGCATGACTGCTGATAATTTCATGATTTAAGGTTGCTCCCAATACCAGAGCGATCACCGGCGTCATCACATTACTCAATGAAACGGTCGAAGCATTTAGACGGCGAATCAGCCAGAAATAGCACAGCATTGCCACAATTGAAGACATGATCATGGTAAATACAAAACCGATCATTGCCTGTGTGCTAGGCAACTGAGTTGGCATATGTTGCCAGATAAATGGCACTAAAATGACTGAACCAGCCGCGGAGACCAGCAATGACCCCGTCGCTTGCGACATCGGACTCAAGGGTGCACTAATCTGTTTAACCCAGAAGATTGAGCTGATATAAGACACCATACTGATCAGCATCAGTACTACACCCCAAGGATTAATCTTGCTATCTGCCGAGTCGGCGAAAACAAAACACAAACCAGCGACGGCCACTGCCATGCCGAGCCATTGCAGCCAGATCAATTTATGGGTTTTTAAAATCATATGTCCGATTAAACCGGCGATCAGCGGTGAAAAACCAAAAATCAGTGCCATCAATCCTGAGGTCAGATAATTGGCCGCCAGATAAATAAACAGCTGCGCGCCGATTAAATTCAAACTGCCTGCCAGATAACTTTTCATTGAAGTGCGGTCAAAAGGCAGCGGGTCGCGCATGATTTTCAACAGGAACAACGCAATAATCGAGGCACCAAAATAGCGAATGATCAGCACCCACATCGGGTGAATCTCGGCCACGCTCCAGACAATCGCCAGTGGCGTTGCCGCCCAGATCAGCACCAATAAAGCGTAAATACTTGCCGTGACCGGCAATGAAGATGAAGAACTCATAAGTCTCCTAAACGAGGCCAAGAAGTTCTGGATCAGCAACTTCAAAAATAGCGTATAGCGAATTCATGCTGAGATGAAGTTTTAATTTTTGATAAATTCATCAAGTTTCGTGCATAAAAAACAGACCTATGCAAAACATAGGTCTGTCCAAAAATATCTCAATACAACTTAAGCAATTTTGCGTAAGTCTTGCGCGATATCCAAATGTTTTTCAACATCAAACGCCGTACTTTTGCTGATCATTTTTTTCAAATGACGCATTTCTTTGGCTGCATTCACGGTAATCCCGCCAACGATCTGACCATCAGTCACACCATACATCACGAATGAATTGTCTGCACCTTTGGCTGCATCCATTTCACCACGGATATGCCATTCAGCTGCGGCCATATCGCCGACAAACTGGAAGTTGATATTCAGCTGATCCGTCCAGAACCAGGCCGGATTGGCTTTCGGATGTTCCACACCCATCACGTGACGCGCGAAGATGCCTGCCTGAAGGTTGGCATTTTCCCAAGTTTCAACGCGGCGGTGATTGCCACAGTCACGTAACTGGGTCGCAACATCGCCCGCTGCATAAATATCAGCATTCGAGGTTTGGCAGTGTTCATTCACTTTGATCGCAACATCAACATCCAGACCTGCATCTACTGCAAGCTGTGCATTTGGCACGATCCCGATTCCGCAAACTACAGCATCAGCACGAAGCTCTTCACCGCCTTCCAGCGTTACCACGACTTCTTCACCATCTAAACGGCAATCTGCAATCTTGGTTTCAAGACGCACATCAACCTGGTTTTGACGATGCTGTTCCAGCAGGAATTCGCTCAGGATTTGTGGCGAACAACGGCCCATGACCATCGGACCCATTTCGATCACAGTCACCTGACAGTCTTTGTAACGTGCAGATGATGCCAACTCAAGACCAATCACGCCACCACCAATCAGGATGATACGGCGACCGGCTTGAAGCACAGGCACCAGCGCTTGTGAATCTTCCAGGTTACGCAGGGTATAAACGTGTTTGCCCAAAGCATCGAAATTAGGCAAACGGCGCGCGGCGCCACCTGTTGCAAGCAAGAGTTTGTCGTAAGCAACAACATCACCGTTCAGGAGTTCAACCGTTTTCGCTTCGGCATTGATTTTCATCACGCCATTACCGCGAATTGTTTCCACCCCTAAATCTGCCAGTTTCTGTTCTGACAGGATTTCGATCTTGGTCTCTTCAGATTTTAGAATCACATCTTTAGACAACGGTGGACGCTCATAAGGAAGATGGCTTTCATCACCAATTAAAGTGATTTTGCCTTCATACTTGTTGCCACGAAGTTCTAAAATTGCGCTCGCACCTGCCTGGCCAGCACCCACGATCACGATGTTGTTTACGTTGCTCATTTTCTTAACCTTTTAACTCTGCAGATACGATACCGAAGCCGGCAATCCATTCGCTGATGTCTTCATAGCAATGCGTGGTCATTTCATACTCACCCATTTCGCTTAAGGCAGCGAAGGCAGCCATCCAAGAACGGACTTCCTGACCACCACGACCACCATCACGGCGGATTTCAGCTTCAGTCATCGCTTCTAATGTTGCAAAATCAGCGTTCTTGAAGGTTTCTAGCAGGGCAATATCCCATTCAGCATTCAGAGGCACGGCAACTGACGTATCTCCTGCTGCCAGCTTTTGACCCACTGCAATAATTTTGGATTGACGTGCATGACGTGCTTCAGGCGTTGGATAACGGCCTGCAATCAGGAACTCTTCCACTTCTGGCGGTACTGCACCCATTTGCGGTGTAGGTGGATCATGTGACAGACCACCGGTACCTAAAACAAGCACACGCTCGTTTTCAAGGTTTAAAGACTTGATGTATTGACCCACAGCACGGCCCAAAGCGATGGTACGCTTGGTGGTTGGCATAGGTGCAGCAGCGCCATTAATAAAAATTGGAATCGTTGGATAACGGTCAAGTTTGCCTTCACACAGGAAATGTAAGGGCTGAGTCACGCCATGGTCAGCCTGCATACGGTATGAGTAGGCAACATCCACGCCTTCATCCAGTACACGTCGAACCAGATCTAATGCCTTGTCTTCAGGTACATCAATATGGTCATTGTCCTTGCCATAATCCCAGTCACCTGCAGCTTTGGCACGAATACCGACGCAGAAACTTGGCATCAGGTCATAGAAGAAACCATTAAAATGATCTGGACCAAAAGTGATGATCAGGGTTGGGTCGTAAGCTTTTACTTCAGCAGAGAGTTTTTCAAAAGCAGCACGAACTTTTTGCTTTTTTGATTGATCTTGAGGTGAAGCAAATTCCATTAAAGGACTGTGCGATGCACAAATAAGTTTAACGGCCATGAGAGACTCCTAGAAGGAAAGCAGCCCTGAGAGAAGAGGCTGCCGGTAAGTCCATTTGAATGAGACTAGATGTTTATTCGTCAAAGAAACCTGCACGTGGCTGACGTAGGCCACGAATACCCAGACCGCATTCTGCATTGATCAGAACACCAGTCAAAGGACGGTTGTTTTGACGAGATGCCAACAGCACGTATGAACCGGTCATATCTTCCGGTTCAGGCAAGAAATTCAGTGGCATGCCACGTGCAATTTTCTCAGGATCACGTGCATCGAGCAGGCCCACATTTTCCTGACCCAGCGATGCCGCACCTTTGATATTCACATTCATACCTGACGGTGCAACAGCGTTCACTCGTACTTTAGGCGCAAGCTCGTAAGCCAGTTCTTTCATAATCCCGACACCCGCATGCTTAGATGCAGTATATACAGGGCCTCCGCCAGCGGAGTACAGTGCCGAATTAGACAAAGTAAATATGATAGAACCTTCAGAAGCGATCAATGCATCCAGTGCAGCTTTCGCGCCCAAGATCAGAGACTTGGTATTAATCCCCATAATCTCGTCAAAGGCTTTTTCCAGCTGCTCGCCAGAGGTATTGACGATATCAGCGTAATGATCCCAGATGCCGGCATTCCCCACGAAACAGTCAAGCTTACCAAAACGCTCAACGGTGGCTTGAACAGCACGGACATTGTCTTCATAGTTGGCAACATCACCAGCGATCGCAAGAACTCGACCACCAAAGTGTTCATTTAAAGCATCGACTTTCGATTGTGAACGCTGAAGAACCGCAACTTGTGCCCCTTCTTCAAGAAAACGTTCAACCAAAGCCCAGCCTAAGCCTGAACCGCCCCCGGTAATAAGTGCAACTTCGCCTTGTAGCCAACCCATGATTACTCTCCTGCCATCTCTACGAACAATTGACCATCTTCAACAATCACAGGGAAAGTCTTGATTGGATCAGTTGCAGGTAGACATAAAGCTTCACCTGTTTTCAAGCAGAAACGTGCTGAATGCAGTGGGCATTCAACCGTACCATCATCTTCAAGATAACCTTCAGACATAGAAGCATTACCATGTGAACAACGGTCATTCATGGCGAAGAATTCTCCGCCATTGTTGAACACTGCAAGCGCATCGATACCATTTACGCCGCAATCTACTTTTAGCGCTTCGCCTTCGTCCAATTCGTCAACTTGGCAAACAAAAATCTTATTCATTAGAAAAATACACTCAGGTTATGTGAGTTATAGGTCACTTGATCTAACGTAATTTTACGGTTGAAGATCTGGAAGCCCAAATCAGTTTCAACTTTACGGATCTTGTCGTGACGCTTACCACAGTAAATCGTTACGTCTTTCTCTTTTTGCGTACGGTATAACAAATACGTTACATACACGTCGTATTCGCCTTCAACTTCAGTCGGCTCTACAATCACGTTGCTCACCATGTGAGTGGTACGTGATGGAGGCTCTTCAGCCCAGGCCATACCGGTTTCAAGACGCGCAACACGACGTTCGAGCAAGTCTTTGGTATCGTTGAATACCCAAGTGGTAGGTGGTTCAACTGAACGACGACGGTCACGGGTTTGTGCATTTGGCGTGGTACGTAGCGTGTAAGAGATGTCTTCTGCCAGCATGTCCAGCCAATCGCGGAATTTCCAGTCGTCTAGTGCTTTGCCTTCACGATATAGAAACTGACTAATTTGGTGATGAAGTTCTAAGCTGATTTGACTCATTTCATAAGCTCCTTCTCATATTCGTCAGCTGCTTTTTCTACGTCTTCCCATTTTTCATGGATCAATAAATCTGCCCAGCGGCGGTACATACCACGTGCTGCAGTTTCAGAGAAAATGTAATTGGTGATACCTGGGATACCATCTTCACGTACTTTTTCGTTGCCTTTACCCATTTCCATAATGAGTTTGTTTTGACGTGCTTTATAACCACGTAAAACTTTTTGGATCTCGATCCAGTTTTCAGAGTCATCTTGCTCTAGGAAACCGGCTGGACCAAAGGCACGCGTTGCAGAACGTTCAAATGCTTCTTTTACTTCTTGAGATGCTTCAGCATCAGCAATACAGAATGCCCACACTTCAGTTTTGTTTGGACCACGTGGGTGCCATACACGAAGTGTTGCAGTACCGTTCAACCAAGACAAAGTTGGGAACATGGTGTTGTGACCTGCAAGACGCAATGCACGAGTCTCGCCTAGGCGCTCTTTAACTTCGTCGTAAGTTTCACGGAAGTAGTTGGCAACTTCACCGTCAACCCATACGTTTGCGTCAGGTTTCTCTGTAAAGAAGAAGCCTGAACCGTGACCACGTGAACCGTACTGGATCGCGTCTTTGGCAGTTTCCCAAACTGGACGAGCAGTTTGCGCAGCACCTAATTTTTTAGAAGATTCGTCGTCTGGTTTCGCGCCCAATACTTGGATCGCAGAAGCGTGAGAGAACAAGGCATGATATTGGTCAGATGCAAACTGTTCCGCTGCAAATTTCCAGTTACACTCGATTTCCCACTTGTGTACACCACCAATGATTTCAGTACTACCTGGACGACGGTCAACAACGCCATCTAAATACCAAGCGATATCGCCCATGTATTCTTCTAGATCAGGTGTGGTTTCATCCCAACAAGCGAATACCAAGCCTTTGTAAGACTTCACACGATTCACTTCAACCAGACCCCATTGCTCTTTACATGCACCATGCGGGTAAGCACGATCTTCAAGCGGGATATCTTTTAAAGAACCGTCAATGCCATATGACCAGCCGTGGTATGGGCAAGTAAATGCACGGGTATTACCACAGTCAGCGAAGCTCACACGCATAGAACGGTGACGGCACTGGTTTAAAAATGCTTTGATTGAGCCGTCTTTTTGACGTGCCACAATGATTGGATCTTCACCCATGTAGGTATTGAAGAAATCACCAGCCTTAGGAATTTGGCTTTCATGGCAAAGGAATAACCAAGTACGACCGAAAACACGTTCGAGTTCTAATTCGTAAATGTCAGGATCTGTATAAATAGATGGCGTAATACGTCCATTTTGTGCATCGACTAAAGCATCGATTTCGCGCACATCAATTTTTCCACTCATGAAAAGCTCTCCTGTGACCTATCTTTGGCACAAAGTAATAGACTCAACTTTTCAACGATGATGGATTTGACAGCGTTTTTCGGGAAATATTTTTTTTGTTTCAATTAAGAGCTTAAAGCAATTATTAAGCACGTGAATTTTTATATTAAAACATCTATTAATCCCGCCAGAGCATTTAGTTTATGAATGGGAAAATAATCTTCACGACATAGTTGTTTATAGATTATACTTTGAGGAAATTATAGTAAGACATTTTTTGGATTACTCTTTGGGTTGATGACATGGAATTACGACACCTTCGCTACTTTATCACCGTTGCTGAAGAGCTCAATTTTAGTAAGGCAGCACTTAAACTTTATACGGCTCAACCCTCACTTAGCCAGCAAATCAAAGACCTGGAAGAAGATGTCGGGGTAAAGCTACTCAATCGGACCAAACGTAAAGTAGAGTTGACCGAAGAAGGCGCCGTATTCCTGGAACAGGCCCGTCTCACCCTTGCACAGGCGGACAAAGCCGTTGCCATGGCACGTCAGGTGTCACAGGCCAAACAACAAATGCTCCGTATCGGTTTTGTACCGGTAGCCGAGATGAAAATCTTCCCCTATATCTTGCCAAATCTACGTGTACAGAACCCGGATTTAAAAATTGAACTGCTCAGCCTGAACAACAATGAGCAGATGCGTCTGTTAAAAAAAGGTGATCTAGATCTGACATTTACCCGTCATAATTTCAATAGTGATGAAATTGAAAGCCAGTTCGTGATTCGTGAACCGCTGATTTTTCTTCTGCCTAAAGATCATCCCTTAGCAAAATACGAAAGAATTCCTGTTAAGGCATTGAATGGTATTGATTTTATTATTCCATCAGCAGAGCAGTCCTTGACCCTGAACCAGGCGATTCTGGACTTTGCCAAAGCCAATGGCATTGAATTCAATATCGTGCAAAAAGCCGATAATATTTTATTTAATATCAACTCGATCGGAATGGGCTTGGGCTGTACCATTTTGCCTGGCTATATTGCACCACTAACCATGGATAATACCGTGATTCGTCCGCTGGACGTGGAGTTGCCCTATTTAGACCTGTATGTCAGCTACCATAAAAACAACAAATCCTATGCCGTCAGCAAATTTCTTGAACTCTTGATCCGTGTGTTCTATCTGGATATTAACCGTAGCGAACAAAATTAATCCTATTTCTTCTCTGCATTAAGCATATGCCATTCAACTTTTGATAGGCATGTGCTTTTTTTGTTTTATTATTTTATGCTTAAGAATTCAATTTTAATTTAATTTTTTGATAAAGGATCTATTTCTAGCATTTAAATTTGTCACTTGACCTCGACCAAAATTGTGTATTTTTAGCTCTAAATGTGCTGCATTTACCACTTAAGTCTAATAAAGTTTCATTCGGATTTTTCTCAGTTTAAATAGCTCAAACCTATAAAAATTATTAGATTTTTAGATTTATCCAAATAAATGAAAATCAAACTCACTTAAGCACCCTGCCTTAAATATTTCCGATATAAAAAAGGATGACCGAAGTCATCCTTTTTTAAAACTACATTCAGCTTATTTTACGCCGTGTACAGCCAGGTAGTTTTTGATCACAGTGTTGAATTCGTCTGCTTTTTCAACTTGAGACCAGTGACCGCATTGGCTGAAGATATGTGCATCAGCATTTGGCACGATGTTCAGGATGTCCCAAGTACGAGAAACCGGAATCACCACGTCTTGCATACCATGAATCAATAGTACAGGCACAGTAATGTCTTTCATTTTTTCGAAGTCTAATGGGAATTCGAAACGGTCACGGTCACGTGCGCCAACCACATCCATTAAAAGATTTGATGCATAGTCATTTGCAGCAGAAGCAAAACGTACTTTTACCAGTTCATCAGTAATCAGGTCTTTGTTTACGACAAACATAGAAAGGGTTTTCTTGATTCCTTCTTCTGTAAGAACTGGGTTTGCGTGAGCTTTAAGTGCAGCTGTCTGTTTCGCACCGCCCGTACCCATAGACACGATACCCAAAATACGATCTGGATAATCCAATGCCATCTGGAATGCTAACCAGCCACCCAGAGAGTTACCGACCAACCAGGTTTTTTCGATACCCAAAGCATCTAGCGTACGGATCGCATGATCTACCCAGGCACGGATACCATATTCAGTACCCGGTGCAACCACAGTTTGGCCATAACCAATGGTATCAATCGCGATACAACGCGCTTGCTCACCAATTTGTGGCAGGTTTAACCACCAGTTTGCCGCGGCCGATACACCTGTACCTGAACCGTGTAAAAATAGAATAGGCGTACCTTCACCAATTTCGTGGTAATGGGTCAACTCGCCTTCAGCGGTTTCAATCCATTTGTCTTCTAAGCCAAAGAATGGATCTGTTTGATAGTCAGGGATTTGAACAGTGCTCATATTGCTTCCTCTTACAGTCTTTCGCTTGCGTGTCCCTCTATTTTCAAGAATTCGACGTCAAGTTGACTCATTAAAATGACTTGTGTACACCCTTATATTAACCGCTCAGCTGCAGCAAACTGATACAAAATTACGATTGCACCCAACAAAATAGATATAATTTAAGTTTTTGTTTTATATATTTTTTTATAAATTAAACCCTACATAAACTAAGGTTTTAACTGCATTCTTAAACCAAAAAGCAGCCAGAAGACTGACTGCTTTTAAAATATAGGGGTATTAGAATTTATGGGTATAAGTGGTGGCGACACGGTATTCTTGCAGGTCTGGTTTTGCTGGATTGGCAAAATTCACATCAATATACATCGCCTGTACACCCAAACCTTTTAATTTACCTTCTGGCACAGTGTAGTTCACGATGGCATTCACTTCATACGTATTGAAGTTCTGACCTTGATACGCCCCAGTACCTTTCTGATCATAACCTTTGAAATATACTGCTGTTGCGTCTAGGCCTTTTGCACCCATTTCAGAGAAGTCATAGCCATAAGAAACACTCCATGACTTTTCTTCTGGTGCGGTAAAGGTCGCTACCCCCCAGTTCGCCAGATAAGGCTGTGGCACCCAGCCACCCAATGTCGGGAATGCACTATCACCAAACATTTGCTGGTAACCTACACCTACGCTATGTGCACCATGATTCACTTTTGCAGCTACAGATAATGCCTGGTTATCGATCTCACCATACAGCTTGTCACCTGACTCCGAGTTATCGAAGTAACGAATATGGCTATCTAATTTGGTTTTTTCACCGAGCGTAGTTTTGTAATTGACACCCAGATAATGCTGTTGGTAAATGTCTTGAACATCGGCATACCAGTAGCTCGCACCTACTTCTTTAGTAAGCTGGTGGTCTACACCCGCAATCCACATGCCATCAGCTTCAGCACCCGTATCATAGAAACTTGGTGGAGCAAATTTAGTTAAGTCACGGAACTGCTTGTCATAACGGTTGTTAATACCATCAATATACGCCAGAGTTAACTTGGTATCCTTAAGGTCTTTAGACTCTAACCAAGCGCCACTATAAGTCGTTAATAACTGACGGGATGGATCGAATACCAAGACTGGAGATACAGGCAATAACTCGCCGACTTTCAGCTCAGTTTGTGAAACTTTGGCTTTTAAGGTCGCGCCGACTTTACCGAAATGATCTTTTGATTCTTTGCCATCGTGCGGTAAAACCCAGTCCGGATTTTTATCATGGCCGTTGAGTTTGACTGCATGTTGCACCAGTACATCAGCACCAACCTGCACACCACCACCGATATCGTGATAACCGGACTTGGCATCCAGAGTCACCCCTTGTGACCAAGAACCCCAGTTACGTGATGAATAGTCATCTTGATACTGACGGTCTAGATAAAAGTTTTTAAATTTGAGTTGAACATTGCTGTCGTCAATAAAGTCTGCATTCGTTGCAGTTGTCCCTAAAGTTGCTGTCGCAGCAAGCATTGCAATCCATAAATTGTGACGACGCATGATGAGTTCCCCATTCAGCTGATAAAATCCATGCAGCCATCATGCGCAAGTCGGTTTAAATAAAAAATCCGACCACAGTATTAAACTTTTGCTCTTTTAGCTCTGCATATTCCGGGCCCAGATTTAAGCACTCAATCTCTTAGATTTTAAACCGATTAATGAAAATAAAAATTTGACCAGATATTTAATTCAAATTTCTGTTTCCTTTATTAATAAGCGCAATTTTTTTTAAAATATTGAGCCACTATTTTTTATTTATCGTTTTTATGTTTAAGGAAAAAATTAAACTAAAATAATCTTCACATAACACTATAACTAAAATATCTGAGATCAGAGTTTTATTATATTATTAAATCTACTTCATAATAAAAAAGCATCCGAATCGGATGCTTTTTTATTAGACTTATTTTAATACCACGGCATTAAAAATTAAGCTTGTAACTCACGAGCTTTAGACATGGTTAATGCCAGGTCTTCAATCATGTCTTCCTGACCACCTACCGTACCACGGCGACCAAGTTCCATCAGGATTTCACGTGCAGATACGCCATATTTCGCTTCAGCGCGTTTAGCAAACAACAGGAATGAAGAGTAAACACCCGCATAACCTAAAGTAGCCGCATCACGGTCTGCACGAATTGGGTTGTGCATCATTGGAATCACTAGATCTTCAGCAACATCTTGTACTTTGAACAAGTCAACGCCAGTGTCCATACCCATACGGTTTGCCACAGCGATAAACAGTTCAAGTGGCGTATTACCTGCGCCAGCACCCAAACCTGCAGATGCCAAGTCAACACGTACTGCACCTGCTTGAACAGCAGCAACAGTATTCGATACACCCATACCTAAGTTGTGGTGACCGTGGAAACCAAGCTCAATGCTTGGGTCCAAGTGTTGACGTAAGTGACCTACGCGATCAATAACGTCTTGAGGAAGCATATAACCTGCTGAATCTGTCACATAGATACAGTTTGCACCGTAAGACACCATCTTGTTTGCTTCTTCAAGCAATTTTTCAGGTGTTGCCATGTGCGCAAGCATCAAGAAGCCCACAGTGTCCATGTCTAGTTTACGTGCAGCGGTGATGTGCTGTTCAGAACAATCCGCTTCAGTACAATGCGTCGCCACACGAATAGTAGAAACACCAATTTCATGTGCCATTTTCAAATGGTCAACCGTACCGATACCAGGAAGAAGCAATGCAGAAATTTTTGCATTTTTCATACGTGGCACAACAGCAGACAAATATTCTTCATCTGTTGCAGCAGCAAAACCGTAGTTCACTGATGAACCGCCCAGGCCGTCACCGTGCGTTACTTCAATTAAAGGTACGCCTGCATCATCAAGTGCGGTTGAAATTGCAATCATTTGCTCAACAGTCGTTTGATGGCGCTGCGGGTGCATACCATCACGCAAAGTCATATCATGAACAATAATCTTAGACATTTTGGTATTCCTTTAAGCTTCAGCGATGTTGAACACGTGTTCTGCGAACATTTCTGCAGTACGTGCAGCTGCTGCAGTCATAATATCCAGGTTGCCTGCGTATTTCGGCAGGAAGTCACCCAGACCTTCAACTTCCAAGTAAATTGATACACGGTTGCCATCAAATACAGGACCATTTACAAGCTTGTAACCTGGTACGTATTTTTGAACTTCCTTGATCATGGCATGTACAGATTCAGTGATCGCTGCCTGATCCGGCTCACCTTCTACTAGACAGTGAACAGTATCACGCATCATTAGAGGTGGCTCAGCCGGGTTAATGATGATGATCGCTTTACCTTGTTTCGCGCCGCCGACTTTCTCAATGGCACCTGCAGTAGTACGTGTGAATTCATCAATGTTTTTACGCGTTCCCGGACCAACCGACTTAGTCGATACAGTTGCAATGATTTCGCCGTATTCAACAGGTTGAACGCGAGAAACAGCAGCCACCATCGGAATCGTTGCCTGACCGCCACATGTCACCATGTTCACGTTTGGTACTTCGCCCGCTTGTAGCAATGTTTCAAGGTTGACTGGTGGTACGCAAAATGGACCAATCGCAGCAGGCGTTAAGTCAATCATGAGCACGCCAAGTTCATTCAGCTTGCAGCTGTTTTCAGCATGGACATAGGCAGAAGTTGCGTCGAATGCAATTTTGATGTCATCAGCAATCACATGAGGAAGAAGACCATCAACGCCTTCAGCTGTGGTTTTTAAACCCATTTGCGCAGCACGCGCCAAACCTTCAGAAGTCGGGTCAATCCCCACCATCCATACCGGCTCTAACCATTCACTACGTTGTAATTTATAAAGCAAATCAGTACCAATATTCCCTGGACCGATCATTGCACATTTAATCTTTTTCATGAATGTACTCTCTTGGAATCTTGATTATTCAGCAGCGAATGCAGCGGTTACTGAACCGAAGCCTTCAATTTCAACTTTGAATTCATCACCTGGTTGCGCCACAACCATTGGACCTAAGGCACCCGTCAAGATGATGTCACCTTTTAACAGCGGACGACCACGGCGTACCATTTCATCTGCCAGCCAAACAGCAGCATTCAATGGGTTTGCCAGACATGCTTTACCCACGCCTTGAGAAACGACTTCCTCACCGCGTGTCATCACCATCTTGCAGTTCACAAGATCAAGATTTTCTAATTTAACCGGCTGAGAACCTAAGACAAATGCAGCAGAAGATGCGTTATCCGCCACAGTATCAATCAGGCTAATTTTCCAGTTTTCGATACGGCTATCGACCACTTCAATTGCAGGCAATGCATAATCAGTTGCGCTGATAATGTCTGCATACGTGTGTTTTTCTTTGGTTAAATCCTGGTTAATCACCAATGCGATTTCTGCTTCAACTTTCGGCTGAAGCAGAAGGCCAGCTGGAATTGCTTCACCATCGCCATAAGCCATGTCGGCAAATAACATACCGAAATCCGGCTGATCTACACCCAGTTGCGCTTGAACGACTTTAGACGTCAAACCAATTTTACGACCCACCAGACGGCGACCTTCAGACAAAGCACGCTCGGTATTCACTTCCTGAACGGCATAGGCGATATCTACGTCAGCACTTTCACCGCCAAGTTCCGGGCGAATCGGTGCAATCGCAGTTTGTGATAATTCAGCGCTACGAAGTGCTTGTGCAACTGATTCAACAACAGCAGAATTCGACATCAATGTTTCCTTAAACTGCAAAAATTAGGCTTATGCCGGGATCTAAGAGGGACAGAAAATATGAAAATGATCAGGCTGATCATCCGCATGGACTGCCTTTCTCAGAGCGAGCATAGGAATAAACAGTTTTAGGATGGGAAAAATCCGGCGTTTGTGCCAATAGTTATTTTATTTTTTGCTATAGCTATTATCTATAAGAATAATTTATAAAAAATTAAATAAAACAAAATCTTATTGTTTAAAACACATCGTTATTTAGCAAAATAACTGCCATAATATGACCGAATAAAATCAGTACAATTACGACTTTAGACTAAAAGATAAGAACCAGCGCTTAAATCTGCAGCATTCCCCAGCCAATTTAAACCGGGGAACTGCTTGTTTTTCATTACAACCAAGATACTGGATTAAACTGCTTGTTTCCATTGGACTTTAGCCAACAAAGCGCTATGCAAAGCAGCCACATCATCCACGATACAGACTGGATTAAATTGTGCTAAAAGTTCAGGTTCATGCACACCATAACTTACCCCAACGCTTGGCATGGCAATATTTTGCGCCATTTCCAGATCATAAGACGTATCACCGACCATAATCGCATGTTCAGCCTGCACACCGGTTTCCGCCAGAATTTCTTCTAACATGAGTGGATGAGGTTTAGAATGGGTTTCGCTGGCTGCGCGCGTACTCACAAACAGCTCTTCACTGTTCGTCTGTTTTAATACACGATCCAGACCTTTACGGCTTTTCCCTGTGGCTACTGCCAGCTTCACGCCTTGCTGCTGTAAATCTGCGAGCATGTGCGCTACGCCTTCAAACCAGGAGTCTCCTGATGAGTTGGCAACATAATGATCGGAATAAGCCTGCAAAATATCCGTATGTAATTCTGGTACTGTCGGGAATAAACGCTGTGCAACTTCAGGTAAACCCAGTCCAATAATACTTTTCGCATCTGCATCCGTTAACGGCTGCTGAAACTGCTGTGCGGCAAACTGCAAACTCGCCACGATTTGACCGACTGAATCAAATAAAGTGCCATCCCAATCGAAAATGACCAATTTTACAGGTGAGTTCATAAAAGATTTCCTAGATTTGATTCAGTCTTGAAGCCCTCTCCTACAAGGAGAAGGAATTTTTCATTCTTAAGCAAATGACTTTAATAAAAGAACCAATAAAGTCGAATTATCAATGAAGTTTTAATTCAACATTACTATTTAATAAGTAACGTGCCCTCTCCTGAACGAGTTTAAAGCACTGCTTTAAACGACGTGCAAGAAGGAGACTTGCGCAGCAGTGCTGCTTAGGGAGAGGATTCTTTCGAAATTTAATCTCCCCTCTTGCGGAACAATGTTCCTCATCTTTAAGAAATAGGGGAATTCCCTCCTTTTTCAAAGGAGGGTGAGGATGGATTAAATTTATTAAAAGAAAAAATAAGTCCTTATTGGGCAGCCGGTTTATCCGCTTTCTGCGCTCTTAACTGCGCCACCAGACTCTGCATATCTTCTGGCAATGGTGCTTCAATTGCTGGATAGCCCGGAATGTCCAGACGCATTGCATGTAAACACAAACGGCGTGGTTTTGGCCCACGATATTCTGTTTCATGACCATACTTTTCATCGCCTACTAGCGGATGGCCAATACTCAAACCATGTACACGAATCTGATGGGTACGACCCGAAAGCGGAGATGCATATACCAGTGTGGCATGCATAAAACGTTCCTGCACATTCCACTGGGTCTTAGACTCTTTGCCTTCTTTCGGCGACACGCAGACACGACGTTCACCATTGGCCAGCTCGTAACGATGTAAAGGTGCATCAATCAGCTGTTTATCCAGACTGACCTGCCCTTTTACCACAGCGGCATAGGTTTTTTTGATTTTATGTTCACGCAACATATCTTGTAATGTTTTCAACACGCTACGCTTTTTGGAAATCATCACCAGACCGGAAGTATCACGGTCAATCCGGTGAATCAATTCCAGATACTTTTTACCGGTTGCTGCACGTAAGCCTTCAATCAGACCATAGGCCACACCGCTACCGCCATGCACGGCAATCCCGGATGGCTTATTCACGACCATCAGACCTTCATCTTCATAAATCACACGGGCCAATAAGCCTTGTGCCACTTTGTCGGAAACCGGTGCTGCAGATTCATCTTTTTGTTCATAGCGAATCGGCGCAACGCGAATCTGGTCACCGATTGCAAGTTTGGTTTCTGCTTTAATGCGTTTTTTATTAACGCGAACCTGGCCTTCACGAATCAGACGATAGATACGGCTTTTTGGCACACCTTTCAGACGACTAAACAAGAAATTATCGATGCGTTGTCCATCTTGATGTTCATCCACTTCAAACCAAGTGACGTTTTGCCATTGTTGCGTAGAATTCATACAGTTACTATGACCCAAAAAATACTAAAATTGATTAAAAACTGATCACTTAGGTTATGCTTTACACAAGAAACATAAGCTTAGCCCATAGGCAGATGATGCAAGGTTTGATATAGTCAGCGCACGGAAACCATCGTTTGTGAGTAAAAGTTGAATCATTTCAGATTTTTCTGAACTTGATTGTTCAATTAAAGACTCACATGATACGGGAAGGTCCCCAAAGAATTATGCCACGCCGAAGGCTTATTATATCGGCAAACAAAGCAAACTGTTGCGTTTAATTGTACCTCAGGTACATAAATCAGTTTGTCTTAAAAAATATGTCGCCAACTTTGTTGGTTTTTAAACGTAAACTGATACACATCAGATTAGTCGCAACCTGAAGACGACTTCAGGCTACAGCGTTGATGCATTGGATCTGCACAGTTTGTAAAGATACGACGACAATTCCGTATCAAGACACTTTCTATAAAGAAGGGATGATCTTCGAGCAATGTGACAGTGAAAGTTACACACATCCAATGCACCGCTCGTCCGCCAGTGAAGCGTTCAGGTGACTTTAATCCGTTTAAAGATTGAAGCCGTATTGCCATCATCAATACGTGAATCAAAAACCGAAGCCCATCTATATTAAATAGAGCTCGGTCATAAAAGACTCAAACCACAATGAAATTCATTGCAGATTTGAGCCATTGATCCGTGATGTGTGATGTTCGCTACGTGTATAGCGATTTTTTGCTGTGTATCACTATAAGGTGTTACACCCATGAAACGTATGTTGATTAATGCAACACATGCCGAAGAAATTCGCGTTGCACTTGTCACTGGTCAGCGTCTTTACGATTTTGATTTAGAAAATCGTACCCGTGAACAAAAAAAATCCAATATCTACAAAGGTCACGTGACTCGCGTTGAGCCTTCTTTAGAAGCTGTATTCGTTGAATACGGTGCAGGTCGCCAAGGCTTCCTGTCAATGCGTGAAATCGCAAATTCATATTACAAAGCCGACCCTCGCCAAACTTCAAATATCCGTGAACTGATCACTGAAGGCACCGAACTTCTGGTTCAGGTGGAAAAAGAAGAGCGTGGCAATAAAGGCGCTGCCCTGTCTACTTTTATCTCACTTGCCGGCCGTTATTTGGTCTTGATGCCAAACAACCCGAAAGGTGGTGGTATCAGCCGTCAGATTTCTGGTTCAGTGCGTGAAGAACTGAAAGAAATGCTGGCGACACTGAACGTGCCACGTGGTATGAGTGTGATTGTGCGTACTGCCGGGATCGGCCGTTCACAAGAAGAACTGCAACTCGACTTACAGCACTTGTTAGACCTTTGGGCACAAATCCAGAGCACGGCAAGTTCAGGTCCATCGCCAATGTTGGTACATCAGGAAGCGGGCGTGGTGACACGTGCCATTCGTGACTACCTGCGTGATGATGTTGCTGAAATCCTGATTGACTCAGAACAAGCCTATAACGAAGCCTATAACTTCGTAAAAGCGGTAATGCCACGTCAGTTAGAAAAACTGAAAACTTATACCTTAAATGAACCTTTATTCGCGCATTTCGCGATTGAAAGTCAAATTCAAACCGCTTATGAACGTGAAGTAAAATTGCCTTCTGGCGGTTCGATCGTGATCGACCAAACTGAAGCTTTAGTGTCAATTGACATTAACTCAGCAAAATCGACTCGCGGTAGCGACGTTGAAGACACCGCGTTGAACACCAACATTGAAGCGGCAGAAGAAATCGCGCGTCAATTACGTTTACGCGATATCGGTGGCCTGGTGGTGATCGACTTTATCGACATGACCAAAGACCGCAACCAGCGTATGGTGGAAGCGAAGCTACGCGAAGCTACGCAAAGTGACCGTGCCCGTATTCAGTTCGGTCAATTGTCACGTTTTGGTTTGATGGAAATGAGCCGTCAACGTCTGCGTCCTTCTCTTGAAGAAGCGACTGGCTACGTTTGCCCACGCTGCCATGGTACCGGCATGGTTCGTGATCTTCGTTCTTTATCACTTTCGATTATGCGTAAAGTGGAAGAGATTGCATTGCGCGAACGTCATGGTGAAGTTCAAGTCGAAGTTCCAGTGGAAATTGCGGCCTTCTTATTGAATGAAAAACGTCACACCTTGGTCTATTTAGAACAGACTTCAAATGTACGTGTCACTGTGCTGCCGCATCCGCATCTGGAAACACCGCATTATGAAATCACTTATAATGCCGAAGGCTTTGCACCAACCAGCTATGAACGTACTGAAGCAACTCGTTCAAGTGAAAAAGAGTTGGGCTATGAGTCATCTGAATGGCATTTAGAAGAAGAACAACATACGCATGCTGCTGCACCAGCGCCTGCTCAACAGCAAAACAACGGCAGAAACAATAAACGCCGTAACCAGCAAAACCAAAATGCACAGCAAGTACCTGTTGCGCAACAAGCTCCAGCCCAAGCACAAGTTGCTGCTCCTGCATCTAGCCCATGCGCATGGTTAGAAAACCTGTTTGTTCAAAAACAGGCTGCGACTGTTGATCAATCGCGTACTGCCAACAATGCAGCTGCAGCAATTGAACAAATGATCAATGGCGGTGCGGTGAGCCGTGGTCAGTTCGGTCAATTGTCTGCACCAGTGGCACAACCTGCGCCACAGCAAGTGTCTCAACCTGCTGCTCCAGCAAGCAGCAATGCCTACCTTGCACCATCGACTGTAGCGCAAAAACAGGAACGTGATGCTGAAAAACCGGCAGAGCGTGATGAAAGAGCGCCGCGTCATAACAATAAAAAACCACGCAATCCGAAGCACAAAGAACCGCGTGAGCAGGTTCAGTCTGAAGCTTCCGCTCCTCAGCAACATCAGGTGCATGAAGAAGTGGTTCAGGTATCTCGTCAAGAGCAACGTCATGAAGCACGTGAAAACAAGCGTAATTCTCGCCGTCAGCATCACAACGAGCCATCTCAGCAAAATGATGTTCAAAACAATGAACAACAGCCACAACAGGCAATTCCACGTCGTGACCGCCGTAACCAGCCACGTCAGGAACGTCCAAATCGCCACCGCGATCCAAGCGTGCTGAATGAACAAGCAGCACCTGCAGCCGTTGAAGCGCCAGCAGTCAATGACAAGCAGCTTCGTGTTGAATTGGTCGATGCACCACGTCAAGACGTGATGCCAACAGCCATGGTCGTGAATATTGACCAGGCGAAAAGCGAAATCGTGGCATTGAATGACAATGCTGCAGTTGCAACGCCAGCGGTTGAAGTGACTGCACCGGCAGATGCGCCAGTTGAAGAAGCCGCTGCTGAAAATGTAGTGGAAGCTGCACTGACAGCTCCTGTTGAAGAGGTTGTGCCAGCTGAAGAATCAAGCGCTGAAAAACCACGTGCCAGCAACGATCCGCGTCAGCGTCGTCGTCAGCAGCGTGAAGGACAGCCTCAACAGGCTACAGTTCAGAAGTTGACTCCTTCACAAGTACCAACGTTGGGTCAGTTCACCATTGGTAGCCTGATTCGCCATGTTTATGGTGAAGACTGCTCCGTACTGATTGAACAGTTTGGTTTATTGCCAACCTTCAACCGTGCTCTAGAGAAGTTCACAAAAGAGTACAACGCGAGTCTGGTGGCTGCAGCAACGCCTGCCACAGAGAAAAAACCGGTCACCCGTGATGTTCAAGTGACCGTAGCCAAGGTTGAAGCAGAGCCTGCTCCAGTTCTGGACCTGACTCCACCAAAACCGGTGTCGGACAAACGTGTCGCAAACGATCCACGTGAGCGTCGCCGTCTGGCTAAACAGGCTGCAGAACAGGCCCTGCAACAAGCCAAGCAACAGGCCAAAGTAGAAACAGCTCTGGCAGTTGAAACTGCGCCAGAAGCACCTGTAGCAGCAGAAGCGCAAGCAGAGTCTGCTGAAGCAGCGGCAACTGAAACTCCAGTAACCACTGAAGTAGCTATTGAAGAAACCGTAAATGCTCAGCCAGCTGAACAAGCAACTGAAACTACGGCACCAGTAGATACAGCTCCTACAGAAGCGGCTCCAGTGACTGAAGCTCAACCTAGAGATGCTGCGCCAGTTGAAGCAAATGCTGAATCAGAAGCTCCTGTTACAGAAGCCCAGGATCAGGCCGAAGTAACAACAGAAGACACTGAAGCCAGCGAAGCTGAAAAAGCGGAGAAACAGGCTGCTCGTCCACGTCGTCCACGTGGTCGTCCACCGAAAAAAGCCAATACTGCAACTGAATCATAATTTGCTCAATTGCAGTCATCTAAAAAAACCTAGTCATTTCGGTGACTAGGTTTTTTTTGCTAGATTTAGTCAGAATAGGTTGATTGCACTAGTGTTTTAACGCTAAAAGATGGATAGCTCGTCTACTGTATATAAATTGAACGTATCGGATACGAAAAATAAATAGGATTCTCATGACCCAAATGAAACCACACGATCTGATTGGAATTGCAGATGTCGCTGCCAAAATCCCGGCTTTCTTGACCAAAGTGCCCAATTTGCTCACTGGTCTAAGACAGGCATATTTACGTACTCCGAACACACCGGCCGGCTTGGGTCTGGCTTTTGAAAAAGCCACCAAGCGCAACCCGGAAGGCATTGCTTTGCGTTTTGAAGAGCAAAGCTATAGCTATGCTGCTCTCAATGCCTGGGCCAACCAGATTGCCCATTTCTATCTATCCTTGGGTGCCAAGAAAGGTGATGTCGTTGCTGTCATGGTCGAGAACCGTCCTGAATTGATTGCCAGTGTAATTGGTCTGGCTAAACTGGGTGTGACCACGGCTCTGGTGAATACCTCCCAAGTCGGCAAAGTGCTGATGCACAGTATCAATCTGGTCAAACCGATTGCCCTGATTGTGGGTGAAGAGTGTAGTCATGCAGTTAACGAGATTCGTGATGACCTAAATATTAGCAGTGACCGCTTGCACTGGTTTTCAGATCAAAATACTCAAGCCGATCCGGGTCAGGCGCCTGAAGGCTTTATCAACCTGGCTGAAAAAACCGATCTTGCTCCCAAATTCAATCCATCAACTACTCATTCGGTGCAGGGAAAAGACGGACTGTTCTATATTTACACCTCGGGCACGACGGGCCTACCTAAAGCGGTGATCTTTACCAATGGTCGCTGGACGCTGGCTTATGGCACCTATGGGCATGTACTGAATCTCAATAAAGATGATGTGATGTACTGTACCCTGCCGCTTTATCATGCCACAGGCATGGTGGTGTGCTGGTGCGGTGTCATTGCAGGGAGCAGCACCCTGGCTATTCGCCGTAAATTTTCGACCTCTTCTTTCTGGAAGGATGTGCAAAAATTTGATGCCTCTGCGATTGGTTATGTCGGTGAGTTGTGCCGCTATCTGATAGATGCTCCCCCATCTGAACTGGAAAAAGGTCACCGCGTGACTAAGATGATTGGGAATGGCATGCGCCCAAATATCTGGGATAAATTTAAATCCCGTTTTGGCATTCAGGAAGTGCTGGAACTGTATGCCTCTAGTGAAGGCAATGTCGGTTTTAGCAATATTTTCAATTTTGACAATACCGTCGGTTTCTCACCCACACCGTATGCGATTATTGCCTTTGATAAAGATAAAAATGAGCCGGTACGGGACGCTAAAGGCCATTGCAAACGGCTGAAAAAAGGCGAAACTGGTTTATTAATTGGTAAAATTACCCGCCGTTCACCCTTTGATGGCTATACCGATCCGGAAAAAAACAAGTCAGTCATCATGCAGGATGTATTTACCCAAGGTGATGCTTACTTCAATACCGGAGATCTGGTGCGCAATATCGGCTTCCGTCATGCGCAGTTTGTTGATCGTTTAGGCGAGACTTTCCGCTGGAAAGGGGAAAATGTTTCTACAACTGAAGTGGAAAACATGCTGACCGAGTATGACAAAATCGTTGAAGCGGTGGTGTATGGCGTAGAAATTCCCAATACCAATGGTCGTGCCGGTATGGCCGTGATTACCCTGCAACCCGATGTAAAATTGGATGATGCAGATTTAGCAGCCATGGCCGCTTGCTTTAAAAAATGCTTGCCGGCTTATGCGGTACCGGTATTTTTACGTATACAACAGCAGGTTGAAACTACAGGTACCTTTAAATACCAGAAAAATAAATTGAAAGAGCAAGCATTTGATCCGAGTAAAACCGATGAATGCCTGCTGGTGTTATTACCAGGTGCAACGGCATATTCCAAGCTCACCGCAGAGATTTTTGCCAATATCCAGGCCTATCAATATCGCTTCTAAGTACTGAAGTTGCCTATTTTTTGTTTAGATAAAGCATAATTGTTGTATTTATAATCAAACATGGGCAACTTTGTTATTTTTTGCTTGCGCTGAAATGAGATCTTGCTACAATACGCTCCATCAAACAAAGTGGTGCTTTAAGCTATTTAGCTTGACTTGCACTGCACATTCAAACCAAGTTTGAATGATGGTTCAGGGTCGTTAGCTCAGCTGGTAGAGCAGCGGACTTTTAATCCGTTGGTCCCGCGTTCGAATCGCGGACGACCCACCACTTATTTGATATTTCTTGATGGGTCGTTAGCTCAGCTGGTAGAGCAGCGGACTTTTAATCCGTTGGTCCCGCGTTCGAATCGCGGACGACCCACCATCTTCCGAAAGGATCACGTAAAAGTACACCACACTCTTGCGTCATAAAAATGGTCATCATCATTTTTATTCCTCAGGGTCGTTAGCTCAGCTGGTAGAGCAGCGGACTTTTAATCCGTTGGTCCCGCGTTCGAATCGCGGACGACCCACCATTCTTTCCTTAGAATGTTTCTCTGATTTACTTCATTATATTTTAATTAAATTGCGATGTTTTGGTCGTGTATTTCTGCGCCCAGATTTTAGGCTCACACGTTCCCACAACTCGCCTTTATTGTCTAATCTAAATCGTATTTGAATTAAGCTTTCGACCAGATCAGCCGATTTTTATCGGGTATTACTCTTGAATATGAAAGGACGTGTCTTTGACCAGTTCATAGGCTTTCGAAGGTGCCGGATAGCCACGATCAAATAATTCCCGGTTGGTTTTTTCCTTTTCACTATAGATTTTTTCCAGATTCATGACTAAGTGATTTGAATCTTTAATCTTATAGTAAAAGCTCGCCCCTTCTTTGTGATTCACCACCAGCTCGGTGCGCTCCGGATTGATAAACCAGCGGTCTTTACGGTAGGTAATATTATGAGCCGTGCTATTTTTGGTATTATCAATAAATACCTTCCCATACTGCAAAATGCTGCGATGCACCGTACCATCCGGTAGTAAAGTCAAAATAAATTCCGCCTTACCTTCAGTACAGGGCGCAAAGCGGCCATCACAATCGATTTCAGTATGATAGCGGCCTATAAACGCCTTGGCATCCTCTGGTACAGTTGCCGGGTTTAAATCTGCTTCTACCGGAAGAGTCGCCTGCCCTGCGACCTGAGTTAAGGATTTGGCGCTGACAGTCACCACATCGGCCTTCGTATTGGCAGCGGAAATTTTAACGCCCTCTTCTGAGGTCGCCTGACCTTCCTGTTCAGGTTTGACTTGCTGCTGATCGCAAGCCTGCAAAATCACCATACTCCCCAACACCAAGCTACATTTAAAAAAACTGCTTAATGTACAACGTGATACATCCAATTTCATTTTTAACAAACCTAAATAGGAAACATGGCGAGCAAAAAGCACCCAGCAAAGCTGATGAACTTTACACAAGAGTTCAATAGAATTTTCACTATGTTAGTAGCTCTTAGATCTGGTTTTAATCTTTATTAACATTACTTAACGATTTTATTTGTAATCAGCACTTTAAAAAGTTTAAGTAAACTCCATTTCTTTAAGTATGGATCCATTTTAGGATTCAAACTTATTTTTAATCAGGAGATTTTAATGGCCAATGTTGGTTTATATCGCTCTAACCGCTCAAACATGATTGCAGGTGTAATGGGTGGTATTGCTGAACGTTTTGGTTGGAACGCAAATTTATTACGTCTGATTTTTGTGGTGATTTCAATCATGAGTGCCGCATTCCCGGGTATTTTGGTCTATCTGGTGTTGTGGTTAATCATGCCGAAAAAACAGTACAGAATTGATCATGACAGCGTTCATCAACCTCAGGGCTATCAAAATCCTGTGCGTACAGTGAATCAGGATAAACGCTATTAAGCTGTACAGTCATTTTTAACAAGCGTTCTTAACCAGTTTCATCGCAGAGCTTCCTCTTTCACCCCGGTTAAATGGGATGAAATTTTGATGCCACGGTAATTTCCCCAAGTTATCGTGGCTTTTTTTTGCCTATATTTTTTGTTATTTCTTTGCTGTATTACAGCTTTTCACTTTCTTTCTCAGTTGAATTCACGATAAGTTCAAGATTCCAATTTTTGAAATGGATTTCACATGACTCAGGCAGAATGGATGATGCTGTGGCTCTGTGCCGTCGCAGCCCTGCTGCATGGTTTAAGCGGCTTTGGCTTTCCTATGATGAGTACGGCTGTTCTGTCCAGCGCATATCCGCTTAGCATCGCGGTTACCCTTGTCATTCTGCCCTGTCTGCTGCTGAATCTGATCATGCTGAATGCTGACCCTGCGCATAGCCTGTTGAATAGTATTGGCTATTATATAAAACGTTATTGGCCATTAATGCTTAGTAGCCTGGTCGGCAGTGTACTCGGGGTCAAGCTATTACTTTGGCTAAATGAGGCTTATTTAAAACTGTTATTGGGTCTGGTAATTATATTTTATGTCTTGGACCAGTTACGGACACGCCCCTTACAAGTTAGTCCGCATATTTCCAGCATGCTCTGTTTTGGTTTACTGGCCGGCATTATTGGAGGTGCAACCAATGCCATGGCACCTTTTCTGATGATGTATCTGATGAGTTGCCAACTCTCTAAAACAGATATTGTTATTATCAGTAATCTCAATTTCATTGCCGGTAAACTGATCCAGCTGGTTTTACTGTTTCCAATTCTGATCACACTGGAAACCCATCAACAGCATATTCTGATCGGGATAAGCTTATTCGCCCTTGCTGGTGTCTGGATTGGAGGCAAAATACGCCATCGTTTATCTCAGCAGCACTTCAAATGGATTGTCCTGGCTTTACTTCTGGGTTTGGGCTTGTATGCTCTCTGGCAAAGTGCTGGATTATTGCAACAATCTGGTTATAGTATCTTTAAATAGGATATTTTTTAAACAAATCAAAATTACAAATTCAAAGCTGGCATATAAAAATGACGTAAATAAACACCTTGCAAGGAGAGCATATGACTCAGACCAACCTAGCTACCCCGACCAATGCTATGCCCAAAGGACTGCTGAAAGGCTGGATCCTTATTCTTGTCGCAGCCATCGTAGCCTATGGCTTATATCTTTACCTGCCCTATGACCAGAATGCCAATAAAGGACTGGCCCTTTTAGCCTTTATCGGTATCTTATGGCTGACTGAAGCCATTCATATCACGATTACAGCTTTACTCATCCCCGTGATGGCGGTATTGCTGGCCATGCCAATGGCCTCTGGTGAAGAACTGGTTCCGATTACCACGCAAGCCGCTTTGGCCACTTTTGCCGATCCTGTCATTTTCCTGTTTTTTGGTGGTTTTGCGCTGGCAACGGCGTTGCATATCCAGAAACTGGACCGGAAAATTGCCATGTGGATCATCTCCATGTCCAGAGGGCATCTGGGTATTTCTGTACTAGCGATTTTTGTGGTGACAGCGCTTCTGTCCATGTGGATTTCCAATACGGCGACTGCTGCCATGATGCTGCCTTTGGCTCTGGGTTTGCTTTCACATCTGGATGTCAGCAAGGATCGTAAAACTTTTGTCTTTATCCTGCTCGGCATTGCCTATTCGGCCAGTATTGGCGGACTGGGCACCATGGTCGGTTCCCCTCCGAATGCCATTGCCGCCAAGGCCCTCGGCTATGATTTTGCCGACTGGATGAAAATCGGCTTGCCGATGATGTTCATTATTCTTCCTGCCATGCTGGTCAGTTTATATCTGGTACTACGTCCAAAACTGAATCATAAAATACAATTTGCGACCGAAGATATTCCTTGGACCAGAACCCGTATAGCCACCATGATCCTCTTTCTTTGTACTGCAATTGCCTGGATTTTCAGTAAAAAATTCACTGAAATTTTTGGTATTTCCCAGCCGGATACCTGGATTGCAATTTCGGCTGCCTGTATGGTTGTGATTCTGGGTACCGCAAGCTGGAAACAGATTGCAGAAAATACTGATTGGGGGGTGTTATATCTATTTGGTGGTGGTCTGACCTTGAGTGCCATTCTAAAGGATTCAGGCAGTTCGCTGGTACTGGGTCAAACTCTGGCCAATGCCTTTGGTGATACCTCCCCGCTGATGATTATTTTTGTAGTCGCTACTTTTATTATCTTT
Organism: Acinetobacter sp. CIP 102136; assembly: GCF_000369685.1. Lineage (GTDB taxonomy): Bacteria > Pseudomonadota > Gammaproteobacteria > Pseudomonadales > Moraxellaceae > Acinetobacter > Acinetobacter fasciculus. The sequence goes on along the minus strand of NZ_KB850141.1, from coordinate 302,127 downwards.
CTGACTGAATTTACCAGTAATACCGCTTCGGCTGCCCTGCTGGTACCAGTATTTGCCGCAATTGCGGATCAGATGGGCATGCCCAAAGAAATTCTGGTGATCGTCATTGGTATTGGTGCCTCATGTGCCTTTATGCTGCCGGTAGCTACCCCGCCCAATGCGATTGTTTTTGGAACCGGTCATATCCAGCAAAGCGAAATGATGAAAGTTGGTTTTGTACTGAATATCATGTGTATCTTTATTATTTCCCTGTTTATTTACTGGTTCTTTATTTAATCATTACAGCTTTTAAGCATCACACCATCTACAAAGCACACTCCGGTGTGCTTTGTCGTATTAATCGCCTATATGTTGAATCTTTCTCTCATCGAAAAATAATATGCATTTAACAATGATAAAGATAAAGTCCCTATATTAAAAACATCAAAAAGTGGCAAACAGATATTGGACAGGATATTTCACTTAATCTCTCAACCGATCCAGAATTCTCCCTGGAAAATGACGCTTAACCTCGCGCTTACCCCTTTGATCATCGCTGTAATTTTATTCCCTTATGCGCTATTTCATGAAGCCAACTATGGGGTTTTCTCCATTTTCAGAAGCCTGTTTTCAGCGCTTTTTATTAGCTTTTTTGTCTGCCTGACTTACTGGATGATGATCTTCCCTTTCCTATTGGTGACTCACCTGCTGCTACGCCATTATCAACTGTTTAATATCATCACGATTTTAATGAGCTGCGTACTGGGAACCCTGATTCTGGCCTATATCTCGCATCCTTCAAGTGAAAATTTTAGTTCCCATTTTTTGTTTCTGCTGTGTTTTTCCCTGCCGATGGCACTATTTTACAGTTTTCTCAGCCGGTAAGCTGACCAGAGTTGATCACACATGCTCTGTTAAATTCCGTTTTAATTCGGTTTTAAACTTTCATTTTAAAATGATTCAGCTCCTGATTCAGTGCGGCAATCATATCTGCCCGACTGATAATTCCCACCAATTGCTGCTCGCTCACCACCGGAATATAGTTGAACGAACGCTCGACAAAATACGGCACCAGATCCTGAATGGGTTGTAAAGGCTGCACTGTGATCACCTTACGGGTCATGATATGTTTGACCTGATACTCCCAGCTGCTGCGCACATCGGCAGCGCGCTTGAACCATTCCACCACCTGATACATCGCCAGCGTGCCAATCAGTTGTTCATTAGCATTGACGACGGGCAGGCTCATCAGGTTCATCTGCTTGAACTTGTCCAGGGCATGCTGGATATCATCATTTTCATGCAGCGTTGCCACATCCTTCGTCATAATATCCTGGCAGCTAAATTCATGTACCGCACGCGCATTGGCGCGGTTTTGTGCCTCCAGAATGATTTTTTGCAGGTCATATTCGCTGATATCCAGCAGCTCGGTGCGCTGATCCAGCACTTCCTGAATATCCTGCGGTTGAATCGTGACTTTCTGGGTCGGCGTCGGATCCTTGGAACGAGTATTTAGTTGAGCTTGCTGCGGATAATCCTTGCCAATCATCCGGTTAAAGACAATGGCAATTACCATCAGTAAAATTGAATTGAGTAGTACCGGATAAAATACAAAGGCATAACCGAGTTCATGCACCGGCTGGCCGCCCAGCACTGCGGTAATGGCCACGGCGCCACTCGGTGGATGCAGGGAATCTGTGGTCATCATCAGGACAATTGCCAAAGCCACGGCTACACTAAAAGCCTCAGTTGGACTGGCAATTAACAAGGCACAGCTCACGCCAATCACGGCAGCAATGGTGTTGCCGACCAGAATATTCCAGGGCTGCGCCAGAGGGCTGGCCGGCACTGCAAAAAGTAATACCGAGGATGCGCCCATCGGAGCAATATACCAGGCTTCAAAATCCCCCAGAATCCATAAACTCAATAAAGACGAGACTACCAACCCCAATAGTGCCCCAGCTCCGCAGAGCAAACGGTCTTTGAGTGGAAGGATTTTGAAATTCGGTTTTAAGGTATTGAGCCAGTCGAGATGGGAGTGAAACACAGTGCGCCTGATCTTATTGTTCATAGATTTTGGGCATTATAGAACCAAGCCAGATGAAAGGCATCTGTGTTTTACATCTTTTCATCATGAATCGATCGAAG